>JAISHB010000015.1 GCA_031262785.1 Prevotellaceae bacterium | reverse complement strand
CGACTGAGTCGGGCACTCGACCGTCCGCTACTGCTTTTCATCGACGAGATTGATGCCTTGGTGGGCGATTCATTGGTGAGTGTACTGCGCCAGATACGCAGCGGCTACGACAAACGTCCAGCCGCTTTTCCGCAATCCATCATTCTGTGCGGGGTACGCGACGTACGCGACTATCGCATCGTGCTTTCCAATCAAGACATCATCACCGGTGGCTCGGCCTTCAACATTAAAGCAAAGTCGCTCCGCTTGGGCAACTTCTCGAAGGAGGAAATTCATGAACTCTACATGCAACACACCGCCGCTACCGGTCAAGAGTTCGACGAGGCCTGTTTCCCATTGATATGGGAAGCCACCGAAGGCCAGCCGTGGTTAGTCAACGCACTGGGCTATGAAGTGACCTACGAAATAAAGGAGAATCGCGACCCGTCTATCCGCATCACCCCCGAAATGATCTATCGGGCGCAGGAAAATATCATCTACCGTCGCGATACGCATATTGATATCCTCATTGACAAGCTAAAGGAAGACCGGGTGCGTCGCGTCATCGGTTATATCCTCAATCCCGAAAGAACCGCAACGGATTCGCTGGCGATTACCCGTGACGACATCGAATATGTCGTTGATTATGGCTTGGTTGTTTTGGATAAACCGACGCGAATAGCCAATAAGATATATCGCCAATTGATTCACATGGAATATGACATCTAATACGTACCGCCTATTGCCTCACGGAACCTCGGCGGGCGTATTGCATACGCCCGCCCAATCCGTGACTTGGAGAAGACCATCCAACGTGGCTTGGAACAGACTGCCGAATACATGGATCATTGCCCCGCCGGCACCGAAGGCCACTTCATCCTCTTCAACCGCGACAAGGGCACGCCGTGGGACGACAAGATTTGGCACCGCACCGAACGCCACAACGGACATGCCATTACCGTGTGGGGAATGTAGGTAACGTCATTCCTAATTTAATTCGTAGCTTTGCACAAACGTATCATTTCCACCCCTTATGAACCGCATGAACATCCCCACCCGTATCTTCCCCATCGGAATACAAAACTTTGAGCAGCTACGTACGCTCAACTATGTGTATGTAGACAAGACCGACTTGATTTATCAGCTGACGCACACCAACATAGTCTATTTTCTGAGCCGTCCGCGCCGCTTCGGCAAGAGCCTGCTCATCTCTACCCTGAAAGCCTACTTCGAGGGGAAGAAACAGTTGTTCGACGGCCTGGCCATGGAGCAATTGGAGAAGGATTGGGAGGCCTATCCCGTGCTGCACCTTTCGTTTGCCACCGCAAGGTATAATGAAGCACAAGATTTGCATCTTTTTCTCGACGATCAACTGGGTGAATGGGAGCAACAATACGGCATTGATGCGCCCAGTCAGTCGTATGACCTGCGGTTTAAGCACATCATCAGGCAAGCGCATAAACAAACAGGCAAAGAGGTGGTTGTCCTCATCGACGAATACGACGCTCCTCTGCTGGATGCAGGCAGCAATGAACCTCTCCGCAAGGAGCTGCGCATCATCATGCGTAAATTCTTCAGTCCACTGAAAGATTGCACCGAGATTCTCCGCTTCCTCTTCATCACCGGCATCACCAAGTTCAGCCAGATGAGCATCTTTAGCGAACTAAACAGCCTGTACAACATCAGCATGATGCCACAGTATGCTACCCTCTGCGGCATCACCCAGGCGGAGCTGCTGAGCGGGTTTCAGCCCGAAATAGAAGCGCTGGCCGCCCACAATGAGGAAACCTACGAGGAGGCGATAGATCACCTCAAACGGATGTACGACGGCTATCACTTCTGTGACGGGGCCGAAGGCGTGTATAACCCCTTCTCGATTATCAATGTGTTGACCGAACAGCGGTACACAAGCTATTGGTACGGCACCGGCACGCCCACTTTCCTGATAGAGTTGCTCAGGGAGCGCAAACTCCTGCTCAAAGAGCTGGAGCAAAGCCAAGCCACTGTGCAGTCGTTCGACCGCTCCACCGATACGCTCACCGATCCGCTACCCGTGCTCTACCAGAGCGGCTACCTCACCATCAAGGGCTACCGCAATGGCATCTACACCCTGGGCTACCCCAACGACGAGGTGCGCTACGGCTTCCTCAACTCGTTGCTGCCGTCGATGGTGGGACACAGCCAAATGGAGAGCGAGATCAGCCTCATCCCCATGATGCAAGCCTTGGAAACCGGCGACCTGGATGCCTGCCTAACCCGCCTGCGTGCGTTCATCTCCTCCATCCCCTACGAACTGAAGAGCGACAACGAGTCGCGCTTCGAGACCATTTGCTACATCCTCTTCTCCCTGATGGGACAATTCGTTCAGACCCAGGTCAAGACCGCCGCCGGACGCGCCGACGTGGTGATTACCAATGCGAGCTATGTCTACCTGTTTGAACTCAAGGTAGATGCCACGCCCGACGAGGCGCTGGCGCAGATAGAGAGCAAGGGTTACGCCATTCCCTACGAGGCGGGCGACCGCACCGTGGTGAAGGTAGGCGTCTGCTACGACAGTGCCACCCGCACCATCACTCAGTGGAAAGGGGTGTGACCCCGCACATACGACGCGCACCAACCACGAAGGCCGCCTGTTATCACAACAAGCGGCCTTCTCTTTTCTGACTTCAATTTTTATCTTATGAAATCACGCAAAAATAGGGTTGAGTTCTTTAGTTCTCTTTGGCGCAACGGATGGCTCGGCCAGCTGCCCTCTGGTAGCCGCCATAACTGATGTTATTTTGAGAGAATTTTATGTAACCACCAGGTGAGCCATTAATAAAATTGGGCGACGACGACCACAAGGAGCCTTCGGTACCGACACTAGCACTAACAGCTACACCATTCGTGTGAGAACGATAGCCGGTAGCCGCATAGAAGGTGGTGTTTACATTGTCGTACTTGAACAAGTGACCTTTATTGAAACTGCCCGAAACGTTGGGAGTCTTAGACGCACTATTAGTTGTCATCTCTTCGGTTGCGAAGTAACGCGTCCACGTTCCATGAGGAGGTACTTTATAACCTGGTGGGCAGGGATCGAAACAGGTCTTGGTGCCGTACTCCTTATTTATAGTAGATGTGGACCCACTTCCGCCCCATGTTGTAGCTGTGCCGGCATTGCCCCACAAATCATTGATACGACGCGCGCCATGCCAATCGTAGTCGTAGTCTTCTACTGGCTGGCTATAGAAGTTCATCGGATTGGATACGGCAAGGGAAATGCTACCGAGGGTGCCGTCAGCACCGGCATTGTAATTAAAGGTGGGATTGCCCGAGGATTTGAAATGGGTGCCATCGGTGGGATTGGTGCTACCTGTGTTGTTGGTCACTCCCAAGAAAGGATCCTTCCGTCCCCACTGATAGAGCAAGCCATACTCGTACATATGTATGCCCCCGAAGCTCTCCTGTGTCTTGACGGCGCCCAGGTTATACTTCATCATCACCACCTTATTATTATAGTAGCCGTTGATGGGATAATTGTGTGTGCCATACTTGGGTGCATTGGCCGAGGTGGTGCTGTACGGGTCGTAGTCTACCTTCCAGATGTGCCAGCTCCAGACAATGTTGCCTACTGCAGCATCTAATAAAGCAATTACTGCATTGCCGTTGTTCGGCGTGTCAGTGGTGGAGAAGGTAATGATGCCGTTATTGTAAACAAGGGTGTTGATTATACCATTGATGCTGGTACTGCTACTTCCACCCATCGACCAAAGTATTTTGGACGTGTACGATGTCCAAGGGATGGTACCCGAGAAGCCGGCGGGTTTGCTGCTGATGTATTCTGCGCTGGTAGGTTCCACGCCGTTGCCGCGCTGGAGGGCATTAAAAGAGTAGAATCCACCCGCTTTGTTCACAATGTAACAGTTGGCTCCGGCGTTTTGGGAAAGATTGATGACAGGTACCAACGCGGCGTTGGGTGCAAAGGTGAAACGCTTGCCCGGCTCTAACTTTTGGCTACTCGAAGTGGTATTCATCAAAGCCATGTAGCGGGTGCTTCCACTGATGGCTATAATCTGTATCTGCTGGTTGCTGATGTCCGTATTATTTCCACTGGCATTCTTGGCCGAGACATACAAGTAGGCCGTAAGTGTGCGTTGTGAAGTGGAAGTTTGGTCGCCGGTAATATCCACTGATATAGACTTGGATTCATTGGTTCCTTTCACACTCACACTGCCGTCTGGTGCATAAGTAAGTTGCAAGCCGCCGTAGAGTATCGCACTACTCGTTCCAAGTATGAGGCGATTAATTGCCGGTGCACCCGCAGGCAGTTTCACCACAAAGCGCAGCAAGGCGCAGGCACGGCTAAAGGTGAAGCTTTGTGTTTCACCCACGCGGGCGGAAGAATACATTACATCGCCCGCAGCAAGATGGGTGGTGGAGCCAACCTGCACCGTCTGCCCGGAGAAGTTGTAATTCACCACCACGTTATTTCCGCTTTTCGTCACTTGCGAAGCGGTGGGCTGGGGATAGAGATAGTGATACTTGTTGTCGGCACTCCTGATGATCTCGCTACCCGAAAACTGTAACGTCTTGTTGCCGTTCGATAGCGTGCCGGGCAAACCATAAATACGGTTGACGGTCGGTGCCTCTACTTTTCCGGTCGGATAGCTAAAGACCTGCAGCACTTCCTCTTCGGGCTTGCTGGCGTTCCAAGTAACCGTCATGCCGTTGGTGTTGTCGGTGTATACCGTGCGCGTAGTCGGCTCCTCCGCTTCCTCGCTATGTCCCTGGTTGGCAACCGTGCTAAGGGTAATCAATTCGTAGTTGCCGGTTTCGTTGTTTGCCTCGGGGTCGGTCTCGTCCATTTGTCTGCTGCAGGCGGCCAAAACCAGCATCAGCAAGGAGAGAGCCGACAGCCCGTAAAGCCTGTTTGCTCGTTTCATAATAGAATAATATTATTTGATTGGTTATGACGGCAAAGGTACACGGAAGCGTATATATATATATATATATATATATAGTCACCTATCTTGTCTACTATGCGAGAAAAAGTTCATACACGGTGTCTATCCTGTGAGACGGTCGGCGGGCGAGGCCTCCCTCCTGGGGCGGAATCTGAGCATCAGCCCGGGGTGCGTGT
>JAISHB010000004.1 GCA_031262785.1 Prevotellaceae bacterium | reverse complement strand
CTATGAAACGCACTTTATTTTTTTAGTATGAGCCTCATAGCACTATGAAGCTTACTTTAAATTTTTAGTGGAGGGTTCATAGTACTATGAAACGCACTTTATTTTTTTAGTATGAGCCTCATAGCACTATGAGGCTTACATAAATTTTTTAGTGTTGGTTTCATAGTGCTATGAGACCTGTTTTTCAACGGGTTAGGGATTTCACAGCGTTTAGATACTCCACAAACTCAGCGTACGCGGCATCGCCTTCCAGCTTGATGTGAGCGTTGAGTGTCTCCACAAAGTCTAAAAAAGCCGCATCGGTTGCTTCGCGTGCTGTTTTGAGAGCACCTTTGGGATGAGCGGTAGAATCTACCGTGCGATCGTGCATCAGTTCAATCACTTCCTTATTGGCTTTGTCGAGATTGGCAACCATGATGTCCAATCCGAGCGTGGAAATCTCTTTTGCATACTTGTTTTGGAAGTCGCTAATGAGATTTCCCAACATACCGGAGACTTCGTCGCGCTGTGCACTCATCTTGATGGCATAATCAATCAATGCCTGTTTCAAGATGCCTGCCGGCGCTGCCGTGTCAGACAGTTTGGCGTAATTCTCGATGCTTTTCTTAATCGAAGAGTAGAGCCGGGTGCGAGCAGCATGAGCTACTTTAATCTGGTCGGTCTTCAAATTCTTGGTAGAGAGTTTGAGAGCCTCATCTTCGTTTTTAAGCGCCTTTTTAAGAGCCGTGAAAGAAACATTCAGCTTTGTTTTAATAATCGGTGTCTTTTCTGCCGTATCCACCACATCGGAGATCAATCGGAAGTGGGCACCGTTATTCAACTTGTAAGCATAAAGCATAGTTGCTTTCATCTTAAAAATTGGTTCTGGGTTAAACAATACCTTAGTAGAAGGTTCAGGGGATTTTCCTCTGACGAAAACGGCGCAAAGGTAATAATTTCTATTGAAGCAGCCAATCTACCACATTCAACTTTCGGATGCCGTCGTACACAGGATTGATGTCCATATCTGCCGTGAGCAAGTATTTCGGATTGGAATCTTTAATAGCCCGAAGTGGAGAGAGTTCACGTTCCAATGTTTGTGGTTCCATGGTCGAATAGGCCACCTGATAGTAAGAGACATAACCTTTGTGGTCAACCACCACGAAATCGATCTCCTTCTCACGCAGTTTGCCGATATACACTTCGCGGTTTCGACGGCGCAACTCCAGATAGACTATATTTTCAAGCAAGTGTCCGATATCAAGCGTGCTCTTTTGGCCAATCCGCACTTTCCGGAATCCCACGTCTGCCATGTAATATTTATCTAATGTCTGCAACAGATGCTTTCCTTTCACATCGTAGCGCGGCACGCGGTATAAGAGATAGGTTTCCACCAAATAGTCCAAATAGTTTGCCACGGTGCGTGAATCTACTTCTGTTTGTTCCGATTTGAGGTAAGTGGAGATAGAACTGGGTGAAATCATAGAGCCAACCGAGTAGAGTACGAAATCAAGTACCTTGCCGAATACCGGTTTATTATAGATGTCGCGACGCGCAAAAATATCCTTTTCAATGATGGTGCTAAGGATACTTCTCAACACCTCGTCTTCTCTGCTTTCCGAATCCACACTCTCGGTGGTAGCCTGTGGAATACCTCCATGGAAGATGAAATTGCGAAAACTCTCCTGTTTTGATGACTTTTCGCAATTTAGAAGCTGCGTATAGTTATAGTACTCCGCAAAAGAGAAAGGCAGAATGGCTATCTCTACATACCTTCCGGTTAGCAACGTGGCCAATTCGCCCGATAGCAGATAGGCATTGGATCCGGTTACATACAAGTCTACGTTTTTGCGAATGAACAGGCTGTCAACCAAGCGTTCAAACTCTTTCACGTTCTGCACTTCGTCTAAAAAGAGATAGTTCATCTTGTCTGCTACCAGCTGATGGGTGATGTGCGTATGGATTTGCATGATATCGCCTATTGCCAGCGTATTCAAATCTTCGAAGTTATAGAATTGAACCTGTGCTTCCGATTCATTCCGGCGGAGTTCGTCGGCCAGCATCTCCAGCATGGTAGATTTACCACTGCGGCGCATGCCGGTGATCACTTTGATGATATGTTTGTTCTTCCATCCACGCAACTGTTGCATGTAGGGCTTGCGCTCGATGAGGCTGGCACTGTTATTTGGTATGGTCATAGCTGTGATTTTTTTGATTCTTACCTCACTTTCTGCTATTCCAGTGAAGTGATGCAAAGATATAAGTTTGCAAGTTATCAAGTGTCTCCATGGAAGATGAAATTGCGAAAACTCTCCAGTTTTGATGACTTTTCGCAATTTGGCTTTTGGGCTTTTATGCCATAAGCTTGCCGCTTGTATGTTGGTGGTCCGGCAACCTTGCGAAGCCCTCATTCAGTTTTCAACGACCCTTAAGAAACTTTTCGCGACCCTCGTTCAATTTTCAGCGATACCCGGGAAACTTTTCGCGACCCTCGTTTGGTTTTTTGCAACCCTTAGAAAACTTTTCGAGGTATCCATTTAGTTTTCAGCGGTACCCGGGAAACTTTGCAAGGCCTTCATTCAATTTTTAGCGATACCCGGAAAACTTTGCGAAGCCCTCATTTAGTTTTGAGCGACCCTCCGGAAAAGTTTCCACTAAGCGGCATGAAATCAATCGGCTTACTCGAAAAGTTTCGAATAGGCCGTTTCAAGCTGCGTGAGGCTGCGGAAACCTTGCGAGGGGTTGGCGGGAATTTTCGCCGAACGATGGAATTAAAAATATTGCGTGAAACGCCGTTTGCCCAACAGATAGTATCCCAGCAAGATGCTGAAACGGGTGCGCTCGGGCGGATGGCAAACCGTGGTTTGCCGCAGATTTTCGGCACGCACATCGGCATAAACACTCCGCAGGGCGCGAAATTCCCGTCGGGCTTGCCAAACGGCTTGCGCATTCTTGCCTTGGCCTTTGAGTAGGAACAGGAGTAGGGCCGCCCCGTCCAGCAGCGCACGCATGCGCAGTACCGGTTTCAGCTCGGCCTCGGGCAGGTTTTTGTAGAGCATCAACAGGTTGTTACGGAAGTTGAGAAAGGTTTTGCGGGGATGCTCTTTGCGCAGCGTGGCCGCGCCCAAGTGATAGACGGTGCTTTGGGGCACGCACGCAACGATGTGGCCGCGGCTGCGCAAGCGCCAACACAAATCAATCTCTTCCATGTGGGCAAAAAAGCGGGCGTCGAGGCCGCCGGCACTGCGGTAGTCGCTCAGGCGGATGAAGAGTGCCGCGCCCGTAGCCCACAAAAGGGGGCTGGCCGCTCCGTCGTATTGTCCGCGGTCTTCCTCCACGGTTTGCAAGATGCGCCCGCGGCAAAACGGATAGCCGTAACAATCGAGATAGCCTCCGGCGGCACCGGCATATTCAAAGTAGTTGCGCCGATGCCGACTCAAGAGCTTGGGTTGACAGGCCGCGGCCCGGGGATGAGCCTCCATGTAGCTGTGCAACGGTACCAACCAGTGCGGGGTCACCTCCACGTCGGAGTTGAGCAGCACCGCGTAGGTAGCATCCACCTGCTCCAGGGCGCGGTTGTAGCCCTCGGCAAATCCGTAGTTGCGCTCCAGGGCAATCAGACGCACGGTGGGAAACTCACGGGAGAGCAACTCGCGCGAGGCGTCGGTCGATCCGTTGTCGGCCACATATACCACCGCCCCGTCGGCCTGGGAATATTGCACCACCGAGGGGAGGAACGAGCGCAACAGCTCGCATCCGTTCCAGTTGAGTATCACTACGGCTACCTGCTGCATGGGTGGGTTATTTGGTACGTTTGAGTTTCCAGCGGCGGTGCGACCAGAACCAGTAGGCGGGTGCCCGGCGGATGGTTTGCTCCAGACGGGAGGCGAATTGCTGGGTGATGAAGCCGTCGGAGGTCTGTTTGGGCGTATCGGTAATCAAATCGAAGGTTACCTTGCAATAGCCGCGTTTGACCCGTTGCAAGTCGCAGTAGAAGACGGGCAAATCCATCAGCTTGGCAATGCGTTCGCCGCCGTCCATGAAGCCGGTTTCCTGGTGGAGAAAGGTGGTCCAGTAGTGTGCCTCATTGAGGTTGGGCGATTGGTCGGTGATCAGGCCGATGGCCATGCGTTTGCCTTCGGCGCGCAGCCGTACCAACTCGCGGGCGGTGGAATGTTTGGGCACGTTATAGCCGCCGAAGCGTGCGCGGATGTGGCGGAACAGCCGGTCGAAGTAGCGGTTGTGTAACGGCTTGTAGACTTGCACGGGAATATCGCCCGCGTGCATGATCGACCCCATGCCGATGATCCATTCAAAGTTGGCGTAGTGGGGGATGAGTAAAATCAATCCGCCCCGGCGTTCAATCAGCTGGAGGAACAGCTCTTTGTTGGCATATTCCATGCGCTTATAGAGCTGGGGAAGCGAAACGCGCAACAGTTTGACCTCTTCCAACATGTAGTCGCAGATGTAGTGGTAGAAGTCGCGTTCGATGGCACGCAACTCCCGGGGACTTTTTTCGGGGAATGAATTGCGCAGGTTTTCGCGAATCACCCCGCGGCGATAGTGTGCCACGTGACGCATCAGGAAGCAGAAGATGTCCGAAACGAGATAGATGGCGCCGAACGGGAGCAAAGCAAGCAGCCACATGCCTGCATAGGTGAGGTAGTAGACGATGCGTGATTTCATAGCGCGGCGTCGGATAATAAAGTGGCGGTTAGGGCAGTGCCTTCGGCGTTGAAATCGCCTAATTTCACGGGGTGCACTTGGTTGTCGAGGGCGTTGTTGTGCGGAAGTTCCACGCGGATGTAGTTGGGGGTGAAGCCGTGCATGGGTGCGTGCGGACGGGAGTGTTCGAGCAGCACGGGCAGCGTTTGTCCGATGTGTTGGGCGTAGAAGGCGTGCCTCTTTGCCTGGGAGAGTTCCAGCAGGCGTGCGCTGCGGCGATGCTTCTCTGCGGGAGAGACCACCGGCTCGATTTTCAATGCCTGTGTGCCGGGGCGTTCCGAATAGCTAAACACGTGCAGCTGGGTGAGGTCGAGCGACTCCAGCAAGCGGTAGCTTTCCTCGAAACAGGCTTCGGTTTCGCCGCGCATGCCCACAATCACGTCCACCCCAATGAAAGCGTGGGGCAGCACCTCCCGTATTTTTTCGATTTTGGCGGCGAAGAGCGCCGTGTCGTAGCGGCGGCGCATCAGGGCGAGTACGGCGTCACTACCCGATTGCAGCGGAAGGTGGAAGTGCGGCATGAAGCGCTCGGAGGCGGCCACAAAGGCAATCATCTCGTCGCTCAGCAACTCGGGTTCGATGGAAGAGATGCGGTAGCGCTCGATGCCCTGCACACCGTCGAGGGCGCGTAGCAGGTCGAAAAAACTCTCGTGCGTGCTCTTGCCGAAGTCGCCGATGTTCACACCCGTGAGCACAATCTCCTTGCCTCCTTCCCGAGCCACCTCTTCGGCCTGTTGCACTAAGGAGGCGATGCTGCCGTTGCGGCTGCGTCCGCGCGCCAGCGGAATGGTGCAGTACGAGCAGAAATAGTCGCATCCGTCTTGTACTTTCAAAAAATAGCGGGTGCGGTCGCCGCGCGAGCACGAGGGAATGAACGAGCGGATCTCCTTCAAGGCGGAGGTGTGCAGCTGCGCCTCGGCGGCCGATTTTTGCAGGTTGGCTAAGTGATGCAGCAGTTCCCCCTTTTGCTCGGCACCCAAGACAAGGTCTACGCCTTTGATGCGGCCAAGGGACTCGCCCTCGAGCTGGGCGTAACATCCCGTTACCACCACCAAGGCCCCGGGGTGTTGGCGCACCAGCTTGTGAATGGCCTGCCGGCATTTCTTGTCGGCGGTCTGGGTCACCGAGCAGGTGTTGATGATGCACAGGTCGGCTTGCTCGCCCTTGCGGGCGGTGCGAACGCCGGCTCCGCGCAAAAGTTGCGACATGGTGGAGGTCTCCGAGAAGTTCAATTTACATCCCAGCGTATAGTAAACAGCTTTTTTGTCTTGAAAGAGGGTGGGGTCGATCATGGCCGCAAAGGTAATGAGAAATCTGTGGTGCATGGGTAGATGCGCGGGCTTTTTTGAGCGCCTTGCGTTACAACTCCTGTGGCCGACCGTCTTCTATGCAATCCATTAACATCGCTCATGAGACTACTTTGCACCGCTATTATAACCGGCGTTTGGACGCTTTCCACCCTCGCCTCCCAACCCCGTGACTGGGAAAACCAGCACGTGCTGGGCATCAACCGACTGCCGGCACGGGCAGCCTTTTTCGGGTATCATCTGAGTCCGGGCGACCGCACGCTTTTGCTCGACGGGACGTGGCGTTTTCACTGGTCACCCACGCCCGAAGGAGGCATCCCTGATTTTTACCGTACCGACTTCGACGACGCTTCGTGGGATACCTTGGCGGTTCCAGCCAACTGGGAGGTGAACGGCTACGGCACCCCGATTTATGTCTCCTCGGGCTATCCCTTCCGGATAGACCCTCCGCGGGTCACCTCCCAGCCCAAGCAGAGCTACACCACCTATACCGAGCGCAATCCCACGGGGCAGTATCGTCGCTCGTTTGTGCTTCCGGCAGGGTGGGAGGGGGCGAATGCCCGCACCTTTATCCGTTTCGACGGGGTGATGAGTGCGTTTTATCTCTGGATAAACGGCCGAAAGGTGGGCTATAGCCAGGGCAGCATGTCGCCCGGCGAATTTGAGGTCACCGAGTACTTGCACGAGGGCGTCAACCAAGTGGCCGTGGAGGTGTATAAGTATTCCGACGGTTCCTACCTCGAAGATCAGGATATGTGGCGCTACGGGGGCATCTTTCGCAGCATCACGCTTTTTTCCACTCCCAACATCCGCATCTACGATGCCTTTGTGCGTACCGTGGAGGCCGACTCCGGGCGCGCCACCCTCTGGATTGATCCCGAGCTAAGCGTTTACGCCGGTGAGCGGGGCACGGGATATTCGTTGCGTGCCACGCTTTTCGACGGCCAAGGCGTGTCCGTGGCAAGCGCCGATGCTCCGGCCGAACCCATCCTCGATTTGGATCACCGCGCCTCCACGATGAACGAATGGTTCCCCCAACGGGGCGCCCGCAAACAGGGGCGGATGCGCCTGGAGGTGAATCATCCCCACGGCTGGACGGCGGAGACACCTTATTTATATACGTTGCTTTTGCAGTTGGTCGATAGCGCCGGTGCGTGTTGCGAACAGGTGCGCATCAAAACAGGGATACGTACCGTTCGCATCGCCGGCGGACAGTTCTTGGTCAATGGGCAGCCCATTCGCTTCCGCGGGGTGAACCGCCACGAACATGACCCGCGCACGGCACACGTGATGAGCGAAGCGGGTATGTTGCAAGACATCCTCTTGATGAAGCAGGCCAACATCAATGCCGTGCGCACCAGCCACTATCCCAATCATCCCCGTTGGTATGAGTTGTGCGACAGCCTGGGACTCTATGTGGTGGATGAGGCTGATATTGAAGAGCACGGCTTGCGCGGAACATTGGCCAGCAGCCCCGAGTGGCATGCCGCATTCTTGGATCGTGCCATCCGCATGGCCGAGCGCGACAAAAATCATCCCTCGGTGGTGATGTGGAGTATGGGGAACGAATCGGGTTACGGCTTTAATTTTGCCGCCATCTCGGCGTGGCTGCACGACTTCGACACTACGCGCCCCGTGCACTACGAGGGGGCGCAAGGGGCTAACGGAGAACCCGACCCCGCCACGGTGGATGTGATCAGTCGTTTCTATCCCCGCGTGATGGAAGAGTATCTCAACCCCGGCATCCCCGAAGGCGCCGACAAGGAGCGCGCCGAAAATGCCCGTTGGGAGCGATTGCTTTCGATTGCCCGTCGCACCAACGACGACCGTCCCGTGCTCACCAGCGAGTATGCCCATTGCATGGGCAACGCCTTGGGAAATTTCCACGAGTATTGGCAGGAAATATACAGCAACCCCCGCATGTTGGGCGGCTTTATCTGGGACTGGGCTGATCAGGGCATTTACCAAACGATGCCCGACGGGCGCACGCGCGTGGCCTACGGCGGCGATTTCGGCGATGTGCCCAACCTGAAAGCGTTCTGCTTCAACGGCGTGGTGATGAGCAATCGCGCTCTCACGCCCAAGTATGCCGAAGTAAAGCAGGTCTACGCTCCTTTCCGCCTGCAGTGGGACGACGCGGCCAAGCAATTTCGGCTGCACAACCTGCAACACCACAGCGGCTTGGAACAGTATCGTTGTTTCTGGAGCATCAGCGTGGACGGCAAGATAAAGTACCGCGGCGAATTGACCCTGCCCGAGGCGCGTCCCGATGAAACGGTGGTGCTCCCTTCACCCGCCCGGTGGCTCACCTTTACGCCGCCGGCCGGTAGCGATGCCCGTTTGTTGCTGCAGTTAGTGCTCAAGCAGGATACTCCTTGGGCTGAGGCGGGCTTTGAGGTGGCACACGCGCAAGCCTGTCTGCAAGCGGGCAGCCTTCCCGCGGCCGATGTGCGCAACCAAGGCAAGGTCGACAGTGTGAAGGCCATGCGGCGCATCCGGGCCTTAGGCATTTCCACCCAAGCCTATCGCGCCCCCACCGACAACGACACCGGCTTCGGCAATTGGCTGGCAAAAGATTGGAAGGAGCACGGCATGGATCGTCCCACCCTCACCGAGCGTTCCTGCACCAAGCGTTTTCGCCCCGATGGTGCCTTCGAGGCCACCCTTGTGACCGAAAACCGCTACCGTCACGGCGCCATCCTAACTACCTGGGTCTATACGGTGACGGCCGACGGCATCCTCGATCTGCGGGCTACCTTCACGCCGTGCGATACGCTGCCCGAGTTGCCGCGCATCGGTTTGACTTTTGCACTGGAGGGTGCATACAATCAGTTGGAATGGTACGGTCTGGGTCCTTGTGACACCTATCCCGATCGGCGGCAAGCGGCCACCGTGGGACGTTGGCACGGTAGCGTGGCTTCGCAATACACGCATTATCCCCGTCCGCAAGAGAACGGCAATAAAGAGGAGGTTTCATGGCTCACGCTCACCAACGGCAAAGGTAAGCAATTGTGCATCGAGGCGGTGGAGCATCGTTTCTCGGCCAGCGTGCTGCCCTACACAGCCCGTGAGCTGGCCGCCACGGGGCACGATTGCGATTTACCGCCTGTGGATGGGAAAACCGTGATCTCCATTGATGCGGCCGTGCTTGGATTGGGCAACGGCAGCTGCGGCCCGGGCGTTCTCAAGAAGTATGCGGTGTCCGGCGGGGAGCACACGCTGCACCTTCGCATTCGTTAATACCTATTAACTACTATCTGTAGACCGGAGGAGGCAGGCTCTCACTCCGGTCAAAACCCCATTTGTGGGTATTGCCCCGTTGTGCGCGGGGCGGTACCTTTGCGGCCGATTTACACGTACATCTCCATCAACTTATATCCCATTATGAAATCGATTAAGTATTGGCCGCTTCTTTTCGGCTTGTCCCTTTTTTGTAGCAACATCGCGCCGCTGCGGGCGCACAATCCCATTCGACAAGGAGGCATCATCTCCGGTCATGTCCTCACACAGGAGGGTGAAGAAAACATACCCTTTGCTTCGGTGTACATCCCCGAACTGGATCGGGGCACTGCCTCCAACCAGCAGGGACAATTCGAATTCGATCCTCTCGAGGCCGGAGTCTACACCCTGCGTGTTTCGGCCGTGGGCTATCGCACCCAAGAAAAAAAGGTGACGGTGAGCCGTGAATTTGCAACCGTGGTGCACTTCCAGTTGGAAGAGGAATCGTTCGACATGGATGCCGTGGTGGTCTCGGCCAATCGCAACGAAGTGAGCCGCCGCAACGCCCCGGTGGTGGTGAATGTGATGAGTGCAAAACTTTTCGAGACCGTGAACGCCACCGACTTGGCCAAGTCGCTGAACTACCAGTCGGGGCTGCGCGTGGAGAACAACTGCCAAAACTGCGGCTTCCCGCAGGTGCGCATCAACGGATTGGAAGGCCCCTACTCGCAGATACTGATTAATTCCCGTCCCATCATCAGCGCCCTTGGCGGGGTGTATGGGCTGGAACAGATTCCCGTCAACATGATTGAGCGGGTGGAGGTGGTGCGCGGGGGAGGCTCGGCGCTGTTCGGGGCCAATGCGGTGGGAGGCACCATCAACATCATCACCAAAGATCCTGTGAACAATTCGTTCCAGGTGTCCAGCACGCTCTCGGCCACCGACCGTAACACTTGGGAGCAATACGTGGGAGCCAACGTCTCGCTGGTGGGGAGTGACAACTCCTACGGCATTGCCCTGTATGAGAGCTATCGCAACCGCAATCCCTACGATCGCGACGGCGACGGCTTCTCGGAACTGGGCAAGCTAAACATGAACACCTTTGGATTGCGCTCCTACTACCGCCCCACACCCATGAGCCGCCTCAACCTCGAGTATCACACCACCCACGAGTTCCGTCGCGGCGGCAACAAGTTCGATCTGCAGCCGCACCAGACCGACATCACCGAACAGACCCGCCACCTGATCAACAGCGGGGGCATTTCCTACGACCTCTTTTGGAAGGAGTATCGCCACAAGCTCTCCTTCTTCGCCTCCCTGCAACACACCGACCGCAACAGCTACTACGGGGCGCAAGGCGATGCCAATGCCTACGGCAAGACCTACGACCTGACGTGGGTTGGAGGAGCGATGTATACGGGAGATATGGGCAGGGTGCTCTTTGCTCCGGCCACGCTGACAGCCGGCATAGAGTATCAGCAAAACAGGCTGGATGATATCATGACGGGCTACAACCGTCGCCTCAACCAACACGTGCGCATTGCCAGTGTCTTTGCGCAAAACGAGTGGAAGATGCGCCGTCTCACCCTGCTGGCCGGAGTGCGGTTAGACAAGCACAACCTTATCGACAACCTCATCTTTAGCCCGCGTATCAACCTGCTCTACAAGCCCGTCGAGACCCTGCAGGCGCGTCTGACCTATTCCACCGGTTTCCGTGCCCCGCAAGCCTACGACGAAGACCTGCATGTCACCGCCGTGGGGGGCGAAGGCGTGCAAATCAAGCTGGCCGACCATCTCAAGGAAGAGCGTTCCAACAGTTTCAGCGGCTCGATAGATTGGAGCACTACCTTTGGCCATTGGCAGGCCAATCTGCTGCTCGAGGCTTTCTATACCGAACTGAATCACGTCTTTGTGCTCGACGACTTGGGACAGGATGCCGACGGTTACATGGTGAAGGAACGGCGCAACGGCAACGGCGCCCGCGTCTACGGCCTCAACCTCGACGCCAAGGTGGCGCATGGACGTGAAGTGCAGTTCCAGCTGGGCTTCACCGCCCAACGCAGCCGCTACACGGCCAGCGAGACATGGGCCACCGATGCCGACACCGGCACGCCGCTCACCACCCGCCGCATGACACGCACGCCCGATCTCTACGGCTACTTCACCTTCACCTCGGCACCACTCAAGCAGTTCGACTTTTCACTTTCGGGCATCTACACCGGTCGGATGCGGGTGCCTCACACCCTCACCACTTCCGTCGGGTCGTACCATCGCATGGAGCATACTCCCCAGTTTGTCGACCTCAATGTGAAACTCAACTATACCTTTGTGCTGCGCGACCACATCAAGTTGCAACTGAACGGCGGGGTGCAGAATCTGCTGAACAGCTTTCAAAAGGATCTCGACAAGGGAGTGTATCGCGATTCGGGCTACTTCTACGGCCCCACACAGCCGCGCACCCTCTTCTTAGGCATTAAGATTATGAACTGAAAGAGTCCTCCTTGCCGCCTCCGGGAGGTGAAGAGTCGCCGGACTTTATACAAGAAGAGCCGCCTGCCTTTAGGCAAAAGCTGCGATGTCTTGCATAAGTTCGGCGCTTCTGTTAATGTAAAATAGTGGCTTAAATTATTAATAATAGTTAAGAAGAGTAGCTTTGCCTGCAATTCATAAAATATATAAAATACCTTTGTAATATATAAAATAGCACTAAACAGATATATATATCTATTAATTAATAAAAATAATCTATGTATAAACTATCTCATCCCCCATGAATCACTATGCTTAAAATGCGAGCCTATTTAAGCTAAGCGACTTATCGCTCTAATCTATTTTAATAGTATTGTGTACTTAACTAAAGATCCATGAACAATTACAAGAGAAGAGGACACCTTAAACTCCTCACAACAATGACGATTAGTGCATTGCTGCTATTATTCAATCAAGCAATGGCCAATCAAATTGCTCCCGATATAAATAAGGTGGAGCAACAGCAGCAAACCGTTACCGTAAAAGGAACGGTTACGGATGTCAATGGCGAACCGATCATCGGCGCCAGTATTATGGAAAAAGGAACCACCGCCAACGGTACAGTCACTAATGTGGAAGGTCAATTCACACTGACCGTAAAACAGGGTGCAACCCTGGAAGTTTCCTATATTGGTTATATGAAGAAAGAGGTGAAGGCACAAACCGGTAATATAGCCATCACTCTGACCGAAGACGCCCGCATGCTCGACGAAGTGGAGATTGTGGCCGAATTTGGCACCAAGCGTGTGGCGCGCTCCATCGGTTCGTCGGTGCAGAACGTACGAGGACAGGACATCACCGACTCGGGCCGTGAAAACTTTATCAGCGCGCTGCAAGGGCGCGTGGCCGGTATGAACGTGGTTTCCAGCGGTGGTGCCCCGGGTGCTTCCACCACGGTTACGTTGCGTAGCGCCACCTCCATTTCGGGAAATAACCAACCGCTCTATGTGGTGGACGGTATCCCTATCGACAACAGCTCGTTCGACCCCTCGCAAGGATTTGCCAATGTTGACCAGTATGCCTCCCGCAGCCTCGACTTCTCGTCGCGCGGTAACGACATCAACCCCGACAACATCGAAAGCCTCACCATCCTGAAAGGTGCAGCGGCTGCCGCCCTCTACGGCTCGAATGCCTCCAACGGTGCCATC
>JAISHB010000113.1 GCA_031262785.1 Prevotellaceae bacterium | reverse complement strand
TACGCGACATCAGTGTGGATTGTGGTGTGGATATACTCAGCTTTGGCGGCACCAAAAACGGGTTAATGATGGGCGAAAGCGTCTTGGTGTTCAACCCTGCATTGAAGAGCGAAGCGCTTTATGTCCGTAAACAGTCGGCGCAATTGGCCTCGAAACTCCGTTATCTTTCCTGTCAGTTCACTGCCTACTTGACAGACCATCTTTGGCGGAAAAATGCCTTGCATGCCAATGCGATGGCGCAAAAACTATACGATGCCTTGTGTGCAATCCCCGGCATTCGGTTTACACAGCAGATGCAAAGCAACCAACTCTTCCTGACCATGCCGCGGGCGGTGATTGATAGCTTGCTGGAGGACTACTTCTTCTATTTTTGGAATGAAGCCGAGAATGAGATTCGGTTGGTGACCTCGTTTGATACGACCGATGCCGATGTGACCTCGCTGGCCTCCCGCATCTCGCAGCTGATGAGCTTGGAGGAGTGCCCGAGTTAAAAATAAAGCGTCCCATCTTCACAGACAGAACGCTCGCACAACTTCGTCCTTGGGGGTGGACGAGAGTTGTCTGAAAACAAACCGATTGAATATTATCTTTCTACACGTTGCACGCTTCGCGGCTAATTGGTTATGGCCTCTTGTATCGGTGCAAAGGTGTATCCTCTCTTCTTTAGCGTCTTTATCATCTTATCGAGGTGTGTGTGGTAGAACTTATCGGTTCGAAGCGGGTTGGTGCCCAGGTGAATCAGCAAAATATATCCGTTCAAACCTTTCTCTTTCTCTATTTTCATCACCTTATCATAGATAGCCTGACTGCTTCGGTAGTTTGGCATGTCGGGCGTGGTATAGTCGGCATTGGTCATGGTTCCGGGCGTGTAATTCACCACCTGAATGCCCATGCTTTTCGCCCATGCTGCAATGGTACGGTTATAATATTCGTAAGGCGGAATGTAAAGCGGAGCATCCTGATAGCGAATACCTGCCTTTCGCATTACTTGGTAACTGTTCAACATGTCTGCTTCAAATTCGCGGCGGCTAATCAACAGCGAATCCCGATTTTCCCACGGCATATACAGTAGATGTCCGTAACTATGGCTTCCTACGTAGTGTCCGTCTTCTCTCAACTGTTTTACTACATTTGGAAAGCGTTCGTAAAACTCTCCTGTGAAGAAAAACCCTCCTTTAATATGCTCCTTCTTCAGCGTTTTCATGATGCTTTCAGCACCATCGGCCTGGTCGGCTGCTGTAAAGACGAGCGATATTCTTTTTTGTAACGGGTTGGTTCTAATTATTCCGTTTTGTACATAAACATTTCTATCTGTCGAAAGGTTCATTTGCTTCATTCCTTCTTTTTGCAAGGCCGACAAATAGTAGGTGAGGCAAGCTGTGCCGTCCATCGTGGGTTCGTTGGTCGAATAGTCGTTGATCACATCGTGATACACCATCAAATCGGGTTGAAAGCGCGTGTAAGCCTCGCCCGGAAGGTTGGGCACCCCGTTGAGATTCACTCCCCGCAAACTCTCAAAGATGGTTCGATAGACCGGGCCGTCGACTAAGCCGCCGGTGGTGTTGCCCACGCCTGCGTTAAGGAGTGAGGAGTGCGGATTGGTGGGATAGGTGCCGTAGAGAGGCAATTCCACCACCATGCTGGTTCCCCACGGGTTGCAGCCAAACAGCCAGTCGCGCAGGGAAGCTTCCATCTCTTGGTAGGTATCGTCGCCGGTCAGCTCGCGATAGAGCCGGCACTGTGTGAGCATGGCAACAGTCAGGTTATTGGAACACCATATATAAGGTATACCGTGTAAGAACGGACTTTCGAGGGCTTTTTCATAAGTGCGGCGGATGCCGGCGTGCAAGTTGCGTATAAATTCGTTGCGGATACGCTCGTTGCCCGACTTTGCCAGCTGATAATGTCCCATATTCATGAACGGGTACCACTGATAGTGTCGCGCACTGTCGGCTCCCATCCACGGGGTGACCGGCTCGCGTCGGCCATACTCAATTGCCTCTTGCAGGTATTGTGCACGGCCGGTGGTTTGGTATAACTCCATCGCTGCCAGCTCCATATCGTCGGTCCAGTTGTCTTCCTCATATATATAAGGAGAAACCACGGAGGCTGTCTGGCAAACGCCCGGCTTACGGACTCCTTCTTGGTAGGCGGGGGCTGCTTTGGCCGCAATTTGTGCGGCAAACTCCGGATAAAACTCCTTGAGCAGGCGTGCTCCCAGTGCAAAACAGGAGGCAAACTTGCCTGCCGTGCTGGCTACGCCCGTGGTGGCATTCAAAAACTTGCCGCGCACCTGTGGTTCTCCGCTGCAGAAGTAAACCGGCCGTCCGTTGCCCGGTCCGTAGCCATAATCAACCCGATCGCGACCCGGAAGACGCATTCCGGCGTGGTCGCGGTCGTCGGCAATCTGATTGTAAAGCTCTCCGGGCGCCGGATTCATCCGGTTTAACCAGTCGAGCCCCCATTTAATCTCGTCGACGATGTCGGGAATTCCGTTTGCTCCTTGCCGGCCGTCCGCATCATAAGCATCCCCGAAGGCTTCGGGATTCTGTTCGTAAGCAAACATCATTTGATAGATGGCGTTGGCCGAAGTGGTGGTATATTGCAGGTAATCGGTGGCGTCATGCCATCCTCCCCGCACATCCATTGCTTTTCCGGTGAGCGAAGGGTGATAGACAATATACCCGTCGTGTACGTGGCAACTATCCTTTAAAAAGGGATTGTATCCGCACCGTTGCTGGCGCATATAGTTCAGCAGGAAGTCTGCCGTGCCGTGATACACTTGGGCGTGAATGGAAAAACGGGGGGAGAGGGAGTTTCCGGCCTTTAAATAATAGACACCCGTACCGGTAAAGGAGCTGAAGTCTAAGCGGTAGGTTGTTTGCATCCGTCCGAAGGCGCCGCTGTTCCGGGGGGTGTTGAAACGCTGAACTTCTTCTCCGGTGAAGGCATCTATGAGGGAATAATCCGTTAATGTTGCCGGCTCCTCGCTCATAAACACGGCTACTTTCACGGCATGGGGGAGGTATCCCAATTGGTTGATGCGTATCCATGAATCAGCTTTCGTTTGCCAGGCAACAAGGCTCATAAATAGAATGAGAAGGCAATATCTGCGTTTCATATATAGGCTTTATCTATTACGTTATTCGACGTTGGAGCACATCGTACGTGCTTCACGTTTTTCTCGCGGGGCAAAGATAGTTGCTTTCTTCCGACTTTGCTCAAAAGTCCCCTTTGTTTTCTTGCAAATATTAAGATAAATTGGGTGTTTCATACAAGTTTTTTAGTTTGAGGGGTTTGCGGGCGCAGGAATGAGGTGTACGGTACGGCACGTTTTCCCCTCGGGAGTGATACCTTCGAGCACCAAGTCGGCCGGCGACTCACTATCGGACGTATAGTAGGTGAGGATGGCCTCTCCCCGGCTGTTTAGGCGCACCGACGGGTTCCAATAGAGGGTGTTGCGCCGGTCGGGCAGGCTATTCTCCTTGGCTTGGGGCGTATCGTAGGTGGGATGGTAGAATTCGATCGATTCGCTGTAGCCCAACGGGGGGGTATACTCGGTAAATCCCTTGGGTGGCTTCTCCTGAAACCTTTTTCCACTCTTCATCTTGACCACCACCGCCCCGCCGCGAACCCCCTGGCTTCCCAACACCAAGGCATCGGCGCCGCGCAGAATCTTTATGGCCTCTACATCCTCGGCCAGGATGGTGCGCAGGAGTTGGGTGGCATCGGCTGCTCCGTAGAGGAGGTCGTCGACGATGAGTTGAGCCGGTTCTACGTTGTCGCGCAGGTAGATAGCCTCTTCGATGGGCGAAACATCTTTGGCGATGGCGCCGCTGACCGATTCGGTCGACTTGATACCGATACCCGGGAAACGGCGCACCAATGCATCGTAGGCGCTGTTTGCTCCCAGACGTGCAATCTCCTTGCTGTCGATGGTGGGGGTGTTGGGACCGCCGTCGTAGATGCTGCGGGCGGCCATTCGGTTTCGTTGGGCGCTGATGACCACCTCCTGGAGGTTAAGACCTTGCTCGCCGCCGTCGGCGTAGTATTGCCGGCGCACGTTTTCGAGGTAGTCGTGCAGCGGCAAGGGTTGCTCGTCGCCCGTAAAGCCTCCCTTGTGCCGGGGCTTCTCCAACTGGGGCTTATCAAACTCGATGCCCACCTTGGACGAACCCTTCTTGGTGTGAGCCTGGAAGAGAAACTTGGTGTGCTCCTTGAACAGGGTGCTTACGATGAAGGCACCGTGTTCATCGGTGGTGGTGGAGAAGAAAAGCTTGCTGCGCGGCTCCAGAATGGTGACCTCTCCTTCCCGAACTTCTCCTCCCATCAATCCTTTGACCTTTCCGCTGATGATTTGCCCCTCTTCCATATAGTAGCGGAGCGTGTAGGGGATGGGTTCGACCACGTTGCGGATGCGGTGGCGCCGCCAGCCGTGCGTCATCATCACGCAATCCAAGTGGTGGAGCGTTTTGGCGTCTTGTCGGCGGAAATAGTAGGCGGGGCGCTCGATATAGCCCTTCAAATCGGAGGTCAGCAGCAGGTTAGAGACCAGCTGGTCGGCCAACGTGTCGAGCGGTACGGTGCCGCGGTTGGTAATGCTCACCGAAAAGTTCCCCTGCAGCGGAGCGCCGTCAGCGGTGCGGGCGGCCAGGCGGAGCGTCACCTTTTCGCGCCGATTGTAGTGCGGTTGGTCACTGATCAGGCTCCATTGCACCGGTGCGGTATCGGGAATGAAGAGTAACCGCTCGCTCAGCACGTTGCCTCGGCGGTCGGTTAAGAGGAAATGGGCGATGCCCGGCTCCAATTGCCCGGGTAATACGATGCCCGAACGGTTATCCGCCTCGATAGGATGCACCACCCGGAGCATTCCCCGCGTATGCGCCACCAACAGCAGCGGTTGCAGGGGGGTGCGGGCGGTTTGCTGCACCTCATAGAAGATGGCACGCTTGGAATAGACCAGCGAGAGGCTCACCCCCTCTTCCTCAACCCGCGGCAGGGGGAAGCGGCGCCGGATTTGGTCGTCCGAAACGGCCTCCACCACATAGTTCTCGCCCGCCGTGGGACGCAACAGGGTGAACACCCCCATGCCGTCGTGTTCGGAACGAAAGGATTGCAGCGTATCGCCCCGCGCATTGAACAACCAGCCCCGAACGGCTTTGGAAAAACCGTCTTCGCCCTGTGCCTTGAAGGCGATGCGTTGCTTTTCCACGGCCATCAAGGCTCCCCCTTCGGGAAAGAAGGTGAGGCTGAACTGTTGGCCGGTAACGGGCGGATAGAACGAGTGCTCGTAGAGATACATCGGGTCGTCAAACTCCACATCGAGCCTGCGGCGGGCGTTTGTAGAGAGGTCGGGCAGCGGAACGGTGATCTCTCCGCGGCTGTTGGTGGTGCGCCGGCCCCGGTCTAATAAGGTGTCGTTCACCCAGTAGCGGTATCGGAGTTCGACGCGGGTGACGGGCTTTTGCTGCGCATCGAAAAAGCGCACGGTGGCCGCATACCGGCTGCTGTCGGTCTGGTTATAGACGATGGTGGAGCCGACGGCGTTGTCAATGGGGTTTTCAATCTTCAGGTTGCGCGAAAAGAAGAAGTCGGCGCCGCTGTTACGCATATAGTCGGTGTAGGCGCGCAGGTAATAGTCGCCCGCCGGAAGGGTGGGGGGCAGCACAAAGGCGTTGCTGAAGATGCCCAGCGTGTCGCGCAGGATCTTTTTGCGGGCAATCACCGAGTCGGAACGGTTAATCAGCTCGGCCAGGATGAAGCGGTCGGGCATCTCTTCCCGATGGGTCATGGCATGGACCAAGTAGCCCTTGAACCAAAGGGTTTCTCCTGCACTGTAGAGCGATTTGTCGGTGTGCAGGTAGAGTTTCTCTTGCGGAACTTGTGCCAGGGCGGCAAAGTTGTTCACAATGGAGTCTTGGGGCGTCTGCGCTCCTGCCGGGGAGGCAAACAGGCATGTGCCCAGGGCGTATAGGAACTTTTTCACGACCGGATAAGATGAAAAGGATGGAATTACGGCACAAATGTAGGCAAAAAAAGAGTATTCATTCACATTGGAAGGTTGCAGAACTTCCAGCAGTTAATGCCTCTTAACAATTCATCCTTGCCGGAACTCCAGCAGTGAACGCGCATTAACAATTGATCCTTGCCGGAACTCCAGCAGTTAATGCCCCTTAACAATTCATCCTTGCCGGAACTCCAGCAAGGAACACTCCTTAACAATTGGTTCTTGCCGGAACTCCGGCAAGCCTTGCTCGTTAACCATTCATCCTTGCAGGAACTCCGGCAAGCCCTACTCTTTAACCATTCCTCCTTGCAGGAACTCCTGCAGATTATTTAAGCTTTTTTGGATACCTTGCAATTCTCCAAAATTGCTATCTTTGCCGCCGAATTGAATGAAAAAGGTCGCCCGATAAGTCGATCGAATTCATTAATGAACCAACATAAATAACAAACAATGAAGATTGAGAACATTGACTCCGTTCAAATGAACAATGGTGGCCACTTCAGCTTTATGGAGAAGCAAATCAGCCACCTTGAGGCCTATCAATCTGTTTCCCGCAAATTGCCTCCGCTCCTAACCGAACTGAAGACAAAGTTTAATGTGGAATCAGAGCATCTAAAGACCTTCCAGAAGAACCCGCTGACCAGCAAAGTCGCTGCTGCAGACAAGAAGCGGGACAAACTCTACTCGGGAATGGTCACTACCGTGCGCGGATTTAGGAATCACCCCTCGGCCGAAAAGGTCGACTCCGGCGCTACCCTGGAACAAGTATTTAAAGAGTATCGGATACGCACCAGCGGCCAGGTCGACAAGGAGACCGGGCTGATGGGCAACCTGCTCGACGACCTGTTGGGTCAATTTGCCCCCCAAGTGAAGCTGCTTGGCCTGGGCGACTATGTGAAAGCGCTCCTTGCAGCCAATGAAGAGTTTAAAAGCCTCTCGGCCGAGCGCCTGCAACAGCAGTCGCACGTGGTGGTGGGGGCACTTCGCACCGCCCGTAAGGCTACCGACGCAGCCTACAAACAAATTGTGGCGATGGTCAACTCGCTCATCATGGTAGAGGGCGAAGATAACTACCGGGAATTGGTCTTGCTGATGAATGCCGAGGTTCTGCACGCCAAACGTCAGGTGCTCGGCCAGCACGCCAAGGGTAATAACGACCCGGATAGTGTAGATAACGACAATAACCACGGGGGAGACGATGGGGACGATGTTCCCCAGGGATAACCCCTGGTAAGGGGCGACCGGTTTCATTCAATTCAAACTTATCAAAGGCTGTACCCCCGGGGCACAGCCTTTTTTGTGCCCGTTTCCGGCGGATTTGGGGCTTCGGCAGACCCGCTATTCGCGGTAGAGCAGCACCAAGTAGAAATAGGAAGCTTGCTGGGTGCGGTTGAATTGCAATCCCACCAGAAAGTGACGGAAAAAGTCGGCGTGGCGGAAGAAAAAGGAGGGGATGTGTCGGGCTTGCTCGTCGGGTAGCTGCAAGACCTCCTGCATGTCGGCCATCATGGGCATCTCTTCTATCGGGGTGAGCGCCGTTTCCAGCAGGCGGAGGTAGCGGTCGAGCCGATCTTGCTCCGAAACCGGACGGGTGGCCGAGCAGTAGACGGCTTCTTCGTCGAATTGAAGGTCAAACTCCATCCATTCTCCCAGGTTGGTCTCCACTACGGAGGCGCCGGCACGTCCCATAGAGAGGTTGCGCATCGAAACATACACGCTGGCCGGCACGTTGGTGCGTAGGCCGGCATGAGCGATGTTGAACGAGGGGGCGCCCAATAACGATTGCTTGTCTAAGCGGGCATCGATGACCTGCCGAATCAGTTCTTCTTCAAAACTAACCGCTAATTGCTCCCGGGTAAGGTAGAGGGTCAGCCGGTGAGTGTTTGTCAGGGGGTAGCAGAGCAGTTCTTCGCCCCGATAGCGCGTGCGGGTGGGTTCGGCACCCGGAGTTTGCTTGCGGAGGTAGGCTTCGATGAGTTCGTAGTCGCCCATCCCCAGCGAGCAGTATAGTACTTGGTTGAAGGGATGGTCGGGGGTGTGGAAACTAATCAGAATCTTGTTCATGTGACTGCTTAATCCGTGCGGAGTAGACTCGAGCAACGCCTGCAAGTAGTCTTTCAGGTAGACAAACAGTTCGGAAACATACAGGAAGTGCCCCTCACGGCTACATTGCATCTTGTGGATGTCGGCAACCAACGACGAAAGGTCGTCTGTTTCAAACACCGCCGCGGCGGTGGGCGGTATCAGGGCGTAGAGGTTTGGGGGCGGCTCTTTGGAAGGCTCCAACCGGAAGGAGACATATTCTCCCACCCCTACACCTAACAAGAGGATGATGCAGAGGGTGGCAAGTGCACTATATAGGATGGAGCGGAACTTCATACGCTTTCGATTAGCTAACAAGTTCCGCAAAGATAAGGCAATAATCTAAATAAAACAAAAATAATGTTTCAAAAATATATTTCAGCTTGGTCGTAACCCAAGTGAATGGAGGGGGGAAGTTGTTCCGACAGCTCCGCATGCAAGCCTGCGCCGTGACTCAGGTGGATAAAATAGGTCTGCTTGGCGCCGATGCGCCCGGCCACCTCAATGGCTTGGGCAATGGTTTGGTGAGTGGGGTGTGGCTGGAGACGCAAGGCGTTGACGACGAGCAAATCCAAGCCGTGCAGCCGCCGATACGAGGCCTCGGGCAGCTCCGACATGTCGGTAATGTAGCCGAATCGCCCGCCGATGCGGTAGCCCAGGATGGGGAGCTTCCCGTGCATCACCTCGAAGGCTTCGACCGGGGTGCGCCCGATGAAGAAACGCTCTCCGGCGGCTATTTCGTGCAGGGTGAGTTGCGGAATGCCCGGATAGGAGGCATCGACAAAGCAGTAGGGCATCCTTAGGCGCAGGTGGGCGGCCGTGTAGGCGTCGGAGTAGAGGGGAATGGCTCCGTAGCGGCAGAAGGGACGCAAGTCGTCGAGTCCGCCTACGTGATCGTAGTGCTCGTGGGTGAGTAAGACGCCGTCTATCTTTTGAAAGAGGTGCGCGCGCAAGAGTTGTGCCCGAAAATCGGGGCTGCAATCTATCAAGATGGTGGCATCGTCACTCTGGAGCAGGGCGGAAGTGCGCGTGCGACAATCGCGCACATCGGTGGAGGTACATACCGCGCAGGTACATCCTATTTCGGGCACCCCGGTGGAGGTACCGCTTCCAAGTATTTGCAGTTTCATGGGAGGGGAATGGAGGGGAGATTAGTGGGACAGTTTGAGTTTGAGTTTGGATAGCATGTCGGTGGTCATAGCCGGTAAATCATAGGTAGGATGCCATCCCCACTGGGCACGGGCGCAGCTGTCATCGAGCCGGTCAGGCCAGCTGTCGGCAATGCGCTGCTTCAACGGATCCACTTCGTAGCTCATTTCAAAGGCGGGTATCTCTTTTTGGATGGCCGCACAGATGGTTTCGGGGGCAACGCTCATAGCCGTGACGTTAAACGCATTGCGGTGCAGCAGGCCGGATGGATCGGCTTCCATTAACGAGATGGCTGCCTGCAGGGCATCGGGCATATACATCATGTCTAAGAAGGTTCCCTGGCGGAGCGGGCATGCAAACCGCCGGCCGCGCACGGCTGCATAGTAGATGTCCACGGCATAGTCGGTAGTGCCTCCCCCCGGAGGGGTTACGTTGGAAATGATGCCCGGAAAGCGTACCGAACGGGTGTCTACTCCATATTTGTGGAAATAGTAGTCGCTCAACAGCTCGGTGGTAACCTTGGTGACTCCATACATGGTTAGCGGACGTTGAAGGGTGTCTTGCGGGGTTTCTACACGGGGTGTACCGGGTCCGAACGAACCGATGGAGCTGGGGGTAAAGACGGCACACCGGTGCTCACGGGCTACTTCCAGCACATTCCACAGCCCGTCGATGCCAATCTTCCACGCCAGCGAGGGTTTGCTTTCGGCTACCACCGAAAGCAGGGCTGCCATGTTATAAATGGTGTCCACACGGTATTGCTTGACGGCTGCGGCCAGCGAAGCGGCATCGGTAACGTCGGTCAAGGCACACGGTCCCGACTCTTTGAGTTCGCCTTGCGGTTCGGCACCCTTGATATATCCTGCTACGACATGATTGTTTCCATAGCGCTTCCGCAATTCCAAGGTTAATTCGGAACCGATCTGTCCGGTGGCTCCAACTATCAAAATAGTATTCATTTCGGGAATGATTAGATGTTTTTTAGTTTAACGGGGGCAAAGATACATAGTTTTTTCTCATATTTCTATCAAAATGATAGTGATGTTTCCCACAAAATAACGTCCTTTGCAGGGTTATTTGCTACGTCCAATCCTTTAATAAAGTAAGATATGTATGGAAGAATGAAAGAATACCTGGCAAACACCCTTGCCGGTATCAAAGAAGACGGCCTCTACAAAGAGGAACGTATCATCGAGAGTGCCCAACAGGCCGCTATCACGGTGGCCGGTCGGGAGGTGCTGAATTTTTGTGCCAATAACTACTTGGGACTGTCGAATCACCCGCGATTGATTGAGGCAGCCCGTCGAACCATGGAAGAAAGAGGCTATGGTATGTCGTCGGTACGCTTCATCTGCGGCACCCAAGACATTCACAAAGCGTTGGAAGCAGCCATCTCGGACTATTTTAAAACCGAAGACACCATTCTCTACGCCGCCTGCTTCGATGCCAACGGCGGGGTGTTCGAACCACTCTTTACCCAGGAAGATGCCATCATTTCAGACTCGTTGAACCACGCCTCCATCATCGATGGTGTGCGTCTTTGCAAAGCCAAGCGCTATCGCTACGCCAATGCCGACATGCAGGAGCTGGAAAAGTGTTTGCAAGAGGCGCAACAACAACGTTTCCGCCTGATAGTAACCGACGGCGTCTTCTCGATGGACGGTAATGTGGCTCCCGTGCAACAAATTTGTGATTTGGCCGAACGTTACGACGCCTTGGTGATGGTCGACGAATCACATTCGGCCGGAGTGGTGGGTGCCACCGGACACGGCGTGAGTGAACTATACGGAACCTACGGGCGCATAGACATTTACACCGGCACGTTGGGTAAAGCTTTTGGCGGTGCATTGGGCGGCTTCACTACGGGACGCAAAGAAATTATCGATTTGTTGCGTCAACGCAGTCGTCCCTACCTTTTCTCCAACTCACTGGCGCCCGGTGTGGTGGGTGCGGGCATCGAAGCCTTCCGCATGTTGGGCGAAAGCAATGTGTTGCACGATCGGTTGGTAGAGAATGTGGAGTACTTTCGCGTCCGCATGACCGAGGCCGGCTTCGACATCAAACCCACCCAAAGTGCCATCTGTGCGGTGATGCTCTACGATGCCAAACTCTCGCAACAGTTTGCCGCCCGCATGCAACAAGAGGGAATCTATGTGACCGGCTTCTATTATCCGGTAGTTCCCCGCGGCGAAGCACGCATTCGCGTGCAACTGTCGGCCGGACATCAAAAAGAACACCTTGACAAATGCATTGCTGCATTTATCAAGGTGCGAAATGAGTTGGGATTAGTGGCCGATTAGCGCTGTCCCAGCTGAGCATCGATCTGCAAGAGACCGGAAGTGCCGGCAATCTTCAACTTATCCACAATGCCCGAAGCGGTAGCTTCCTCTTCGGTCTGTTCTTCTACAAAGCCCCACAAGAATGCTTGTGTGGCTTTGTCTTTTTGGGCTACAGCCACATCCAGCAGCGCATCTATCATGCCCGATACGCGGCATTCATGCTTGTAGACCTGTTCAAACACCTCCAAGGGGCTGCCGAAATCAACCGGCACCACATCTATTTTGTCTACCGTGGCTTTCCCACCGCGTGAAATGACGTAACCGGCCAATTGACAAGCGTGTCCGTTCTCTTCTTCCCACTGTTTTTTCATCCAGTGAGCCATGCCGGTGAATCCTTGACGTTCCAGATAGAAAGCCATGGAAAGATACAGGTTGGCAGACCACATCTCGGCGGTGATCTGTCCATTGATTGCTTTTTGTAATACTTCTGAGATCATAATTTTATGGTTTTTGTAAATTGAATACTATGTTTCTATAACGGTATCTCGAACGATTTGTTAGCAGCACCCCCGCCGTTAGCGAATCTTTAGCGTGGCAATGGTGATGGCCGCCAACAAGATGGAAATAATCCAAAAGCGCACGGTAATCTTCGATTCGTGAAAGAGTGAAGCGGGTTGGGTAAAGAGCACCGTGCTTCCCTTCTCCACCTGAGAGAGGCCGGTGCGGAAGTGATCATGAATGGGCGTCCGCTTAAAGATGCGTTGTTTGCGCCCCTGTTTCTTACCTATTTTATAATAGGCTTTCTGCAGAATCACCGAAAGATTCTCCACCAAGAAGATGCCGCACAGGATGGGAATCAGCAACTCTTTGTGAATGGCGATGGCAAAGACCGCAATGATGCCTCCGATGGTCAGACTGCCGGTGTCGCCCATGAACACCTGCGCCGGATAGGCATTATACCACAGAAATCCGATCAGTGCTCCGATGAAGGCACAAATAAAGGTGACCAACTCTTCCGATCCGGGGATATACATGATGTTGAGATAGCCCGCGAAGGTGATGTGGCTCGATACATAGGCCAAGATGCCCAGCGTGATGCCGATGATGGCCGAATTGCCCGCCGCCATGCCGTCCATCCCGTCGTTGAGGTTAGCCCCGTTGCTCACAGCCGTCACCACAAAGATGGTGATGATGACAAACAAAATCCATCCGGCCGTTTGGGCATGTTTTCCCATGAAACCCACCAAGTCGGCGTAGTCGAGGTTGTTACTCTTGAAGAAAGGAATGGTAGTTTGGGTCGATTTGATGTTTTCGCGGTGATGCACCACCTGCATCTCTTGTCCGGGCTGGTGTACTTCGATGTTTTCGCGAATCACCACCTGCGGGCTGAGGTAGAGCGTGAGGCCGACAATCAGTCCCAAGCCCACTTGGCCGATGATTTTGAACTTGCCGTGCAGCCCCTCTTTGTCTTTCTTGAAGATTTTGATGTAGTCGTCGGCAAAACCGAGCAATCCCAGCCAGAGGGTGGTGATGAGCATCAGAATCATGTAGATGTTGTGCAGTTTTCCCAAGAGCAGGCAGGGAATGAAGATGGCGGTGATGATGATGATGCCTCCCATGCTGGGCACCCCCTTCTTGTCTACCCCGAACGGGTCGACCGAAGCATCGCGCTGCGTTTCGGTGATTTGCTTGCGCTTGAGGATGCGGATAAACTTGTCGCCAAAGATGCTGGAGATGAGCAGCGAGAGGATGATGGCCATGATGGCGCGAAAAGAGGTGTATTCAAACATGCCCGCGCCGGGGAAATCGTACTTGACATCGAGCCAGTGGAAGAGATAATATAACATGGAGTGTTTCTGATAGAGATGAATAAGTTAGCAAAGAGCAAAGGCGCGGGCAATTTCCTCCTTATCGTCGAAGTGATGTTTGACGCCTTGCACCTCTTGGTAATCTTCGTGTCCCTTGCCGGCCACCAAGATGACATCGCCCGCCCCGGCCATCATGCAAGCGGCACGAATGGCTTCGCGGCGGTCGGTAATGCAGAGGGTGCGGGTGCGTTCGTCGGCGTCCAGGCCGGCGACCATCTCTTCGATGATGGTTTGCGGATCTTCGAAGCGCGGATTGTCGGAGGTGAGAATGAGGCGATCGCTGGCGCGAGCCGCTTCACGTGCCATCAACGGACGTTTGCCTTTGTCGCGGTTGCCGCCCGCCCCCACCACGGTGAGGACGCGACCGCGTCCTTCCAATACGCCGTGAATGGCCGACAACACATTCTCAAGTGCGTCGGGCGTGTGGGCATAATCGACGATAGCGGTATATCCTTTGGGCGAACGGAGTGCCTCGAACCTGCCGGCCACCGGATGGAGCGTGCTCAACGCCACCAACACCTCCTCCTCGCGCTTGCCCAGCAACACCGCCGCCCCAAAGACGGCCAGCAGGTTGTAGGCATTGAAGCGCCCGATGAAGGGAACGGCCAGCTCCTGATCGTTGAAGTCGAGCAACATCCCCTCGAAGTGCGATTCCAGTACGCGTCCCTTGAAATCACTCAAGCTGCGCAGCGAGTAGGTGGCTATGCGGGCGCGGGTGTTCTGGGTCATCACTAATCCGTTTTTGTCGTCGAGGTTGGTCAGGGCAAAAGCGGTGCGCGGCAGCTCGTCGAAGAACCGTTTCTTGGCGCGGAGGTAGTTGTCGACCGTTTTGTGATAGTCCAGATGGTCACGCGTGAGGTTGGTGAAGATGCCGCCGGCAAATTTCAATCCGCTGATGCGTCGCTGGTCGATGGCGTGCGAGCTTACCTCCATGAACGCATAGCGGCATCCCTCGTCGGCCATCTGTCCCAACAGGGCGTTGAGCGTAACGGCATCGGGGGTGGTGTGCTCGGTGGGCACGGGGCGGTCGTCGATGTAGTTGCACACCGTCGAGATGAGTCCCACACGGTAGCCCAAGCGGCGGAAGAGGTGATAGAGCAACGTGGCGACGGTGGTTTTCCCGTTGGTGCCGGTGACGCCTACCAAATCGAGCTTCGAGGTGGGATCGCCGTAGAAGGTCGTGGCCAATTTGCCGACGGCCTCTTCGCTGCTGGCCACTTGCACGTAGGTGACGTCTGCCTGTGGCTGTTCGGGCAGCGTTTCGCACAAAACCGCCACCGCTCCGGCAGCGATGGCCGCCGTAATGTAGGCGTGTCCGTCGGCTTGTGTGCCGCGCAGGGCCATGAAGAGATGACCCGGGGCGGTGAGGCGTGAATCGAGGCTCACTCCGGTTATAACTCTATCTGTGCGACCGGTGATTTGCAAGGGTTGCACGCGCTGAATCAGTTCACTAAGTATCATGTTGGTGGCTTTGTTAGATTGGTTGCACAAAGGTGCAAAATTTTAGGTGATTATACGGTCGAAATGGAAAAATTTCATCAGCGAACCTGCATCCTCACCCCCAAACCCCCTAAAGGGGGCTTAGAAAGCACTACCCAAACAGTAGTAACTAAGCCCCCTTTAGGGGGTTTGGGTGTGTGTGTCTTGCTTGACACATCCTTTGGTTAGTTGTTCCACTCGGAGGGAACCGCGCGGGGCAGAGGCTTGGGAACGGCCTCAGCCCTGCGGTGGCTCCTCCTCGCCGTCGTCGTTTCCTCCGGCGCCTTGGTTATCATTGTTGCCGGGGATTTTCTCCTTCACCTTTTCGCCGAGCGCTTCTTGTTTATAGTGCTTGATTTCGGCGTTTACACGGTCGATAAAATCGGCATAAGGCGCTTCGCCTTCTACCCATACATACGATTCAATGATTTTGAATAAGTCACGCAGTGCCTTGTCGGCCTCGGCGCGAGCCGTTTTTAGCTGTCCGGTGCCGTTTTTGGTCTGTGCGTCCATGCGGTCTTTGGTAAGTTGCTTCAGCTCTTCATTACTCTGTTTGATGTCTGTGACTAATTCCTGGAGTTTGAGAGCCTTCACCGCCGGGGCGGCTTTTCCTTCCAAATCGCCGATCAAGTTGGTGAACAATCCGGTGAGCTGGTCGATTTGCATTCCCCGCTTGATGCCGTAGTCTTTAAAAAGATGGAGGAGCATCTTCGCATCCTCGGCCGTAGCATCGAGCTTCAGGAGACTTTTGACCACCGATTTTAACGAAGCAAGGAAACTGAGTCGCTGATTGTTGAGTGCCACAATCCGTTCGGTGAGTTCACTCTTGCGTACAATGGCCAACGCCTCGTCGACATGGTCGAGCGCCAGTTTTAGGGCCGCCAAATACTTCGCTGCTTTTTGTGCAACCGTTTTGTTGGCCATAGCCAGTGTGTAGATGGTCATCAGGAGGTTGAAATAAGCCCCCCGGTTGAGTTTTGAAAGTGTAAGTGTAAGAAATTCCTTCATAATTTTACCATTTATAATTAAACAATTTGGGCGATGAAGAAAAAATAGGGTGTTGCGGCTTGTTTTTTCATTTCAATCGTCTGTTTCTAAACAATGCGAAACCGCAAAAGGTTTTGGCGCACTACCATTTTTTGAGAGAAATAGGAAAAATACCTCCCGACGGTATCAAACTGATGAGATTGGGATTGAAAAGTGGTTCCAATGGTCTCAAATTAGTGAGATTCGGATTGGAAAGTGGTTTCAACGGTCTAAAATTAGTGAGAGACGGATTGAAAAGGGGTTCCAACGGTATAAAACTGATGAGATTTGGATTGGAAAGTGGCTCCAACGGTATCAAACGCGATGTGTTGGGGTTGTCGGGGGAGGTTTTTGGGGTTACTATGCAGAACATACCTAAAGAGCTGGTTTTTTTATATTTAGAAGAAGCAAATGATTACAAGAAGCGGCAAATAGCTAAACTCCGTAAGCAGAAGTCGGTGGAGATGACCGGTGAAGAATATAAGGGAAAATATGTACTTAGTAGGAAAAGTGCGAAGGAATATATAAAGAGCAACCTTCGTGGAGAATATTATGTAAATGACACCGGCGAGAACGTACTATTAGCAAAGGATGGCGCCCAAAAGATAACCTCTCACAGTATGGGTAGTGAAGCTTATCTAAAGTCTATATTTTCAATTCCTGAGCTTTTGAGAAAGGCTATATTTATAGAAGAGAGAAGTAATGAGAAGGATAACGATAAATATGATCGCTATCGTTATTATGTGGTTGGCTTGAAAATAGGAGATGTGGATTATACAGTTAAAATAACCGTTGGAGTAGATGAGTATGGGAACAAGTATTATGATCAATCGCTAACAGAAATTGAAAAGGGAAACCTTATTGATGAAGTTGGCGCTTTATCTACCACGTTGCCTTCGAACAATAAGGATTCCCTTTCCGGCATCAAAGATACGAAGTTAATTGCTATTCTCCAAACAAATGACCTTGAAAATGAGAGGCGCATCTAAATTGCTACCGGATGGGAGCGTGGTGCGGACACAAAAAAACCCGCAATGAAACGACTCATTGCGGGCAAACCGATTAATGTTTAAGGAATGAAAGCTATTCGTTGGGCTACCTGGATTCGAACCAGGAATGACAGGACCAGAATCTGTAGTGTTACCATTACACCATAGCCCAAACACATTGAAACATTTTGTTTTGCGGGTGCAAAGATACAAAGTTTCATGAAAGTAGGAACCGGTTGGGAGAAGATTATGCCTAAAAAAACAAAAATGAAAAGGCGTTTTACCGCTTTGCGTGTTTACTACAATATTTTAAAGTATCTTTGCCATCCGTTTAACAAGATTAAGAATGAACGAAACGAAACAATTACTACAACAGATAACCGAAGGCATTCAAGACAAGAAAGGGAAAAATATTGTTATAGCAGACCTCTCGAAGATATGCGATACAATTTGTAACTACTTCGTTATCTGCCAGGGGAATTCGCCCAGTCAGGTCGCCGCTATTGTGGAGTCGGTAAAAGAGTTTACCCGCAAGGGTGCAAACTTGAAACCCTACGGCGTGGACGGTTTGCGCAACGCGCAATGGGTAGCCATGGACTATGCCGACATCTTGGTGCATGTGTTTTTGCCCGAAACGCGCGCTTTCTACAACCTGGAACATCTGTGGGCCGACGCCCGCATCACCCGTTTACCCGACATCGATTAAAAAACAACAGTATGGAGACTAAAAAAGCCCCCAAAAGAAACCCCAATAAAATGAACATGCCCAAGTTCAACCTGAACTTGCTCTATCTATTTATCGGCATGATGCTTATCGGACTGTTTCTGACCAACGAAGCGGGCGACGCCGGCACGAAAGAGGTGTCTTACAGCCAGTTTCAAGAGTATGTGCGGAAAGGATACATCGGGAAGGTCATCGGATATAACGACAGCTCGGTGGAGGCCTTCGTCAAGGCAGCCAACGTGAAGGAT
>JAISHB010000124.1 GCA_031262785.1 Prevotellaceae bacterium | reverse complement strand
GGCAGGAGGGGTGGCGCGAAGCGACGGGGTGGTGGGACAAAATACCTATTAATCCATAGAATGTATAGTCCTACCACCCCGCCCTGCGGGCACCCCTCCTCCCCGGAGGAGGGGAATTTTTCACCCCCAACCCCCCCCAACTACATACGGATGCGCCACTCGGAGGGGTAGAGATTGTTTGCCCGGTTGCCGATGTTCTTGACGAAGCCCAGCGGTACCCCCTGATGCGTCACCAGCAGGTAGCCGGAGGGTGCGTCCGGGGGAAGCACCAGCGCTTCCCTGCGCAGATAAGCCGTGGCTTGCGCCCCGTCGAGTGGAATGTGCTCGAAGGCGTCCGGGCAAAGGGCGCTACTCATGGCTAAGGCGTGCGAGGGAACGAGGTCTTTCCCCTTCACCTCCCCCACTTCCACGCCGGCCTGGAGGACGTGCAACGAACGCTCCAGCTGTTCTGTCAGGGCGCGATGCCGGCGCAGCCGTGCCGTGTAGCGGGTTCCGCGGAGCACCCACTCATACTCCGCGGGCTGTTGCAACCATGGCCGGGACATCGGGTGGCTTTGCTCCTTAGTTCGGCGGGAGGCGGAAGGCGGGGTCGCCGACTGCGCCGGAATCGGGCTGTGGCGCCTGACCACGGCCAGGAAGAACCCCTCCCCCCGCGTCAGGTGGGGGAAGAAGCGGTAGACCGGAAAACTTTCGCCCGATAGCAGGTTGCCGGTGAGGTGCCACTCGTCCGGTACCTCGAGGGCGACGGCCTCGGCACCCAGCTCGCGGCAAATCCAGCGGATATTCTCCTCGTTCTCGGCGGTGTTGTAGGTGCAGGTGCTGTAGATGAGCAGGCCGCCCGGCTTGAGCGACGGCCACACATCGGCTACAATGCGGCGCTGCCGTTGCTGGCAGAGCAACACGTTCTGGGTACTCCATGCTTCCAGGGCGGCGGGTTCTTTGCGAAACATCCCTTCGCCCGAGCAAGGCACGTCGGTGAGTATCAAATCGAAGCAGGAGGGCAATGCGCCGAAGTCGGCGGGGTCGTTGCGGGTGATGACCGTGCCCGGATGCCCCCATTTGGTGAGGTTCTCGCAGAGGATGTGGGCACGCGAACGGATCACTTCGTTGGCCACCAGCAAGCTTTCGTCGGGCAACAAGCTGCGCAGATGGGTCGACTTGCCCCCGGGGGCGGCGCACAGGTCCAGGGCCGCCGGCACCTCTTCGGGGGCAAGGGGCAAGTGCTCCAAAAGCTGCGTCACCACCTGCTCGAGAAACATCGACGAAGCCTCCTGCACGTAGTAACAGCCGGCGTGAAGCAGTGGATCGAAGGTGAAGCGGGGACGTTCTTGCAGGTAGTAGCCCGACGTACACCAGGGTACCCGGGTGCAGGCGCAGGGGGCCGGTGTCGGAGCCTGGGCGCATAGTCCTGTCTTGGCCGGGTTGAGTCGTATGCTCACGGTGGCAGGCTCTTGCATGGCGGAGAACAGGCGGCGGGCTGCTTCTTCTCCCAAGAAAGATTGGGTGGCGAGGAGAAAGGCTGGTGGGAGTGGCATGGTAGCTAAGAATAATGACATTTCTAAGGTGGACAAAGATAGAAAGGAAAAGTGATAAAGTAGCATATTTCCATCGTTGGGGCTGTATTTAACTTAAATGTTATTAACATTTAAGCAAAAGCAACCGAAAACGGGACATAGATTGCTCGAAATCGTCTAACTTTGAACACTTTTTTAAAAAAACTTCATAAGAAAGAATGATGATGAAAGAAAACATTAAACCGGCCACCGGCCACCTGGGTGTGCTTGTGGTCGGAATGGGTGGTGCAGTGGCTACCACACTGATAACGGGAACATTGGCTGCCCGTAAAGGCCTTACAAAAGCTATTGGTTCGATCACTCAACTGGCTAAGATCAGCGTAAAGAGCGGTGAAGAGAAGGCTATTAAAGAGTTGGTACCGTTGGCCGACCTGCACGACATTGTTTTTGGCGGATGGGACATCTTTCCCGACAACGCCTACGAAGCCGCCAAGGTGGCGGAAGTGTTGAAAGAGAAAGACCTGGACGGGGTAAAGGACGAGTTGGAACGCATCCTGCCGATGCCCGCCGCCTTCGATCACAATTGGGCGAAGCGTCTGAATGGTACGCACATCAAACAAGCGGCCACACGCTGGGAGTTGATGGAGCAGTTGAGGGAAGATATTCGTGCGTTCAAGCAGGCGAACGGGTGCGACCGCGCCGTCGTCTTGTGGGCTGCCAGCACCGAGATCTACATTCCCCTGTCGGCCGAACATCAATCGCTTGCCGCACTGGAAAAAGCGATGAAGGAGAACAACACCACGGCCGTGTCGCCCAGTATGTGTTATGCTTATGCGGCGCTTCAAGAGGGATGTCCCTTTGTGATGGGAGCGCCCAACCTCTGTGTGGACACGCCGGCCATGTGGGAGCTGTCCAAACAAACCGGTGTACCCATATCCGGAAAAGATTTCAAGAGCGGACAGACCCTGATGAAGACCGTACTGGCTCCTATGTTCAAGACCCGCATGTTGGGGGTAAGCGGCTGGTTCTCCACCAACATCCTGGGCAACCGCGACGGCGAAGTGCTCGACGACCCGGACAACTTCAAAACCAAGGAGGTGAGCAAGCTTTCGGTCATCGACAACATCTTTGAACCCGAGAAATACCCCGACCTCTATAAAGATGTGTATCATAAGGTGCGCATCAACTACTATCCGCCCCGCAAAGACAATAAGGAGGCGTGGGATAACATCGACCTCTTCGGATGGATGGGTTATCCAATGGAGATAAAGGTCAATTTCTTGTGCCGCGACTCCATCTTGGCCGCTCCTATTGCCCTCGACCTCGTGCTCTTTAGTGACTTGGCCCTGCGTGCCGGCATGTCGGGCATACAAACTTGGCTGTCGTTCTTCTGCAAGAGTCCGATGCACGACTTCGACCACCAACCGGTACACGATCTCTTCACCCAATGGCGCATGGTTAAACAAACCATTCGCGAGTTGGCGGGTGAGGAAGCGCCGAGTTACTTGGACTAAATGAAAATCCCTTTTCTCCCCACATTGATAGGCTCGGGCTTCGGCTCGGGCTTTTCTCCTTTTGCACCGGGCACTGCCGGAGCACTGTTGGCTACGGGGCTGTGGTGGGTGCTCGCGCTGTTTCTATCGGAGGCGGGATTGCTGTGGACGACCGCTGCGCTGGTGCTCGTCTTCACGGTGGCGGGCATTTGGGCAACCGACCGCCTGATTCCGTTTTGGGGAGACGATCCCTCGCGCGTGGTGGTCGACGAAATGGTGGGGGTGTGGATTGCCCTGCTGGCTGTTCCCGCCGGCAGCCTGATGTATGGCGCGGCGGCCTTTGTACTCTTTCGTCTCTTCGACATTTTCAAACCGCTGGGCATTCGGCGCATGGAACGCCTGCCCGGTGGAGTGGGGGTGATGATGGATGATGTGTTAGCCGGCGTGTATAGTTTCGTACTCTTGATAGCAGCACGATGGCTCATCGGATAGACAGAGAGGCCAAGCCGGTAAAACCCGCCAAAAATCGCAAGCGGGAAGTCTGGTTGTTCCTCAAAGCACAATGTTCGGCCGAGTTAGCCACCGTTGCCGATTTCCTAACCACCATTCTCTTGGCTAAGGGCGTGGGATTGTTCTATCTTTATGCCACTTTTATCGGAACCGTCGTGGGCGGTGTCCTCAATTGCTGCGTCAACTATGCGTGGGTCTTTAAAGGAAGCGGCTCGAAGCCCCGCTACATTGCCGGTCGGTATGTGGTGGTGTGGGGCGGAAGCATCTTGCTCAATACCTGGGGCACTTTCTTCCTGACCGAATGGATCACCGATATGCGTTGGATAGCGGAGGCGCTGAAAGGATATGTCGACGACCTGTTTATCCTCTCGAAGATTATCGTGGCCGTGCTGGTAGCCTGCTGCTGGAACTATCCCATGCAACGCCACTTTGTATTTCGCAAGCATATGCGATAGCCGCCTTTCCGCAGCGCATTTCCCTAAAAAATAGATACCCTTTAAACAGCATCACACTATGAATTACAGAGACTGGTTGCAACAACTCATTTACAAGGTCATCAATCCCCTTGTGCGCATTCTGATTAAGGTGGGAGTCACTCCCAATTTCATCACCACCACCGGCTTGGTGTTGAACATCGTGGCCGCCGCCCTGCTTATCTATGCCGGCTTCGCGGCCGCACACCACCGATCGCTGGTGGGTTGGGCGGGCGCTATCATTCTCTTTGCCGGCTTGTTCGACATGATGGACGGGCGCGTGGCGCGGTTGGGCAAGATGGAATCCGTTTTCGGCGCGCTCTACGATTCGGTGCTCGACCGTTACAGCGAACTTATCACGCTGATGGGCATCACCTTCTACCTCTTCCAAACCGGTTATCTGTGGGGAAGCCTCGTTGCCTTCATCGCCCTGATTGGTTCGCTCATGGTGAGCTACGTGCGCGCCCGTGCCGAAGGATTGGGACTGGAAGCCAAGGTGGGTGTGATGCAACGTCCCGAACGGGTGGTGCTGACGGCGTTGGGTGCTATCTTTTGCGGCCTTTGCTCCGACTGTACCCTGCTGGATCCGATGCTGATACTGATTGTTCCGCTCGCCCTGATTGCGCTGTTGGCCAACCTCACGGCCTTTGCCCGTCTGCGGCACTGCTATCGTTTATTGAATGAAAAGAATGACTGAACGCATAACGGCATCGGTTGGTACGGCACTCTTCCTGCTGCTTACCGCCCTTTTTGTGGGACTGCGTCCCGAACACTTGCTGATGGCAGGGCTGTTTCTGATGCTCTTCTTTGCCGGTGTGCCCACCCGCAAGCTGGCGGTGGCACTGTTGCCGTTTGTGTTGTTCGGTATCTCGTACGACTGGATGCGCGTCTATCCCAACTACCGCGTCAACCCCATCGATGTGCAAGGATTGTACGAGACCGAGAAGTCGCTCTTCGGCATTCAGGCCGACGGCTTGCGGATGACGCTCTGTGACTATTTCAGCCGTCATCATTGGACCGTGGCCGATTTCTTTGCCGGCCTCTTCTATCTTTGCTGGGTGCCGGTACCTGTCTTCTTCGGGCTGTGGCTCTATTTCACAGGCAAGCGCCGGCTCTATCTCCGTTTCGCCGTTGTCTTTCTGCTGGTGAATCTCATCGGCTTTGCCGGCTATTATATTCATCCGGCGGCGCCGCCTTGGTATGTGATGCTGCATGGCTTCGAGCCGGTCTTGAATACTCCGGGCAATGTGGCCGGACTGGGACGCTTCGATGCGCTAACCGGATGGCCTGTCTTTGAAGGCATCTACGGACGCAACGCCAATGTGTTTGCCGCCGTGCCGTCGTTGCACGCAGCCTACATGCTCATTGTGTTTGTCTATGCCCTCATTGGCCAATGCAAGAAGTGGGTGATTGTGCTCTTCGGTGTGATTATGGTGGGCATTTGGTGGACGGCCGTCTACTCGGGGCATCACTACCTGATTGATGTGCTGTTGGGAATAGCCTGTGCGCTAATAGGCATCCTGCTGTTCGAGCGGGTGCTGATGCGGTGGCCGCTCTTTGAGCGGGCGATGGAAAGATACAGTGCATACATCTCCCGCGGGTAGCCCACGCCGATTTTTCCCCTAAAAGCGAATGCTTTACTCCGTCGCAAGGGGCGGGCAAACGTCTGCAACCGGCAGGCTGTCTGCTTGCTTGCTTTCCTCGACCTGCCTAAGGAAGGCGGCATTGTTCTTGATCTTCTTCAAGGCTGTGCGCGAGGCGTTTTGCTGCGACTCCTTCTTGGAATAGCCCGTTCCTTTGCCTGCCGAGAGGGTCTCAATAAGTACTTCGGTATGAAACACGGGATTGTTCTCGCTGTCTAACGACTGTTCTATCAACTCGAAAGAGACCTCCATCTTATTCTTTTGGCTCCATTCGATGAGTTTGGATTTGAAGTTGACCTCCTTGCGCGACATCTTGTCGAGGTTGATGTATTGCTTAAAGATCTTCTCTTCCATGAATTGCTTGCAGCGGTCGTAGCCTTGGTCGAGATAGATGGCGCCGATGAAGGCTTCGAAAGCATTGCCGTACATGTAGCTGTTGTGCGAGGAGGTGCGCGTGGAGTATTTCACCAACTTGTCCAGACCGATTTCGACGGCCAGCTTGTTGAGCGTTTCGCGTTGGACAATCTTAGAGCGGGTGTTCGTCAGGAAGCCTTCGCGGCGTCCCTCGAAGTGTCGGTACACAATGTCGGCCACCACCGAATCGAGAATGGCATCGCCCAAGAATTCCAACCGCTCGTTGTTTTGCAGGCGACCCTTTTCCCCGCGAATGGTGGATGATTTGTGCAGCAGTGCCTGTTGGTAGATGCGAATGTTGCGCGGATAGAACCCCAGTATCCGGTAAAAACAAAGATAAGACTCTCTGTCTTTGCAGAATAAGAGTCTTATCTTGTCTATAAAGTTACGTAACACAATGGCTTGCTAAGGGTTATTCGGCATATTGCTTGAAGATAACACAGGCGTTGTGTCCGCCAAATCCAAAGGTGTTGGAGAGTGCCACCCTCACCGGACGCTCTTGCGCTTGGTTGAAGGTGAAATTGAGACGATAGTCGATGTCCGCGTCCATGTCGTCGGCTTCGTGATTGATGGTGGGCGGAACCACCCCATGCTTGATGGCCAGGATGCTGGCAATCGCTTCGACGGCACCGGCGGCGCCCAGCAGGTGGCCGGTCATGGACTTGGTGGAACTGATGTTCAGCCGGTAGGCATGGTCGCCAAAGACCTCCTGTACGGCTTTCACCTCCGATATATCTCCCACGGGAGTGGAGGTTCCGTGCAGGTTGATGTAGTCTACCTCGTCGGGATTCATTTGGGCATCTTCCAGGGCATTGCGCATCACTAATTTGGCGCCCAGTCCTTCGGGATGCGAGGCGGTGAGGTGATAGGCATCGGCCGACATGCCCGCGCCGGCCACCTCTGCATAGATTTTGGCTCCGCGGGCTTTGGCATGTTCCAACTCTTCGAGTACCAAGCAACCGCCTCCTTCGCCCATGACAAATCCGTCGCGACTGGCGCTAAACGGACGGGAAGCTGTGGCGGGAGAATCGTTACGGGTGGAGAGGGCGTGCATGGCATTGAATCCGCCCACGCCGCAGGCTGCAATGGCTGCTTCGGAACCACCGGTTACAATGGCATTGGCTTTACCCAACCGAATCAGGTTGAAAGCATCGGCAATGGCATTGGTGGAGGTGGCGCAGGCCGAACAAGTGGCGTAGTTGGGGCCATGGAATCCATACATGATGGAGATTTGTCCGGCTGCAATATCCGAAATCATTTTAGGGATGAAGAACGGGTTGAATTTGGGGCCTGTTTCGTGGTGAAGGGCGTAGTTGCCCGACTCCTCTTCAAAGGTGCGGATGCCGCCAATACCGGCTCCGAATATCACACCAATTCTTGTTAGATCTTCTGTTTCGACGTTAAGCCCCGAATCGGACACGGCCTCTTTTGCCACCACAACGGCATATTGAGTGTACGCGTCCATTTTGCGCGCTTCTTTGCGGTCGATAAATTGAGTGGGATCGAAGTTCTTTACTTCGCAGGCAAACTGGGTCTTGAATAGGGAGGCGTCGAAATGAGTAATAGGTCCGGCTCCACTAACCCC
>JAISHB010000089.1 GCA_031262785.1 Prevotellaceae bacterium | reverse complement strand
GATCAAAGAAGGGTGTAGCCTCCGGTTACACCCTTTTTGTATCTATCTGTTTTGCTTCTTCCTGACGGTTAACAGCGTATGTTCAGTTCGTTCAGGATGGCGCGTATCTTTTCGAAGGTAGTGATACGTGTAGGCACTAACGGAAGGCGCAGCTTGTTTTCTATCATACCCATAGCATTGAGCATGGCTTTCACGCCGGCAGGGTTTCCGTCGACAAAGAGCAGTTTGAAGAGTTCGGCAAAGCGGTGGTGTATGGTTCGTGCGTTGGGATAGTCACCTTTCAGGGCGAGGCGTACCATACGACTAAATTCACGGGGAAAGGCATTGCCTATCACGGAGATGATACCTACGGCACCCAGTGTATTCAGCGGATAGGTGATGCCGTCGTCACAGGAGATTACGTAGAAATATGTGGGCTTTTTCTTGATAATGTCATCCATCTGTGTGATGTCGCCTGATGCCTCTTTGATGGCTATTACGTTATGAAAGTCTCTGGCTATGCGCAACGTTGTTTCGGCAGTCATGTTGACTCCGGTGCGTCCGGGTACGTTGTAGAGCACAATGGGAAGTTCGGTGGCCGAGGCAATGGCCTTGTAGTGTTGATAGATTCCCTCTTGGGAAGGCTTATTATAATAAGGAACCACCGACAAGATGGCATCTACGCCGGTGAAGTCGTCTTTTTGAAGTGAATCGACAATGGAGCGGGTGTTATTGCCGCCCAATCCCAACAGGATGGGAATGCGTCCGCCCACCCGCTCAATGACCCGTTGTTTGATCTGCTTCTTTTCCTCTTGGGTGAGCGTGGGTGTTTCGGCTGTGGTCCCGAGTACACATAAGAAATCGGTATTGTTTTGGATCAGGTAGTCGACCATTCGCATCAAGGCATCGTAGTCTACGCTCTCATCTTCCTTGAAGGGTGTGATGAGCGCAACCCCCATTCCTTTTAATTTAGTCTGTATCATGAAGTATTTCTTTCTGATGTTTTTATTTTGGGAGGCAAAAGTACGAAATTATTCGGTTTGTCGGGGCAACATGGCCAGAAACTGCTCCTCGTCGAGGATTCGGATGCCCAGCTTTCGGGCTTTCTCTAATTTGGCCGGCCCCATGTTGTCGCCGGCCAAGATGAAGCTGGTTTTGGCCGAGATGCTTCCTGCATTTTTTCCGCCGTGTTGCTCAATCAGTGCTTTGTACTGGTCGCGCGAGTGTTGCATGAAAACACCGCTGATAACGATGGTTTGTCCGGCCAGCGTGTCGGTGTAGCCGCTGCGGTCTGCTTCGGTGCGACGAAATTGCAGGCCAATCTGCCGGAGCCGCTCCACCAAGGCGCTGTTCTGCGGATTGGCGAAATAGGCGCGAATGCTTTGGGCTATCTTGGTGCCGATTTCATCCACGGCGGTCAGCGTGTCCATATCTGCCGATGCCAACTGGTCGATGTCGCTGAAGGCTTTGGCCAGCTTCTTGGCCACCGTTTCGCCCACGAAGCGGATGCCCAGTGCAAACAAGACGCGCTCGAAGGGCACGTCGAGGCTGGCACGAATGCTTTGAAGGATGTTCTCGGCCGACTTCTTGCCCATGCGCTCGAGACGCTCAATCTGATCGGCACTTAGGGTGTAGAGGTCTGCCACATTCTTAATCAATCCCTGCTGATAGAACAGATCGATGGTCTCCGGCCCCAGTCCGTCGATGTTCATGGCGCGGCGGCTGATGAAGTGTTCCATCTTTCCTTTTATTTGTGGCGGACAGGCGGTTTCATTGGGGCAATAATGAGCGGCTTCGCCTTCGTAGCGAATCAGCTTGCTGCCGCACTCGGGGCAATGGGTGATGAAGCGCACCTTTTCGCCCATCAGCATACCGCGCGCCTCCACGTCCACACCGGTGATCTTGGGAATGATTTCGCCTCCCTTCTCCACATAGACGCTGTCACCGATATGCAAATCCAACCCTTCGATGATGTCGGCATTGTGCAGCGAGGCGCGTTTAACCACCGTGCCCGAGAGTTGCACCGGATCGAGATTGGCCACGGGGGTGACGGCACCCGTTCTGCCCACTTGATAAGTCACGCGATTGAGCCGTGTGAGTGCCCGTTCGGCCTGAAACTTATAGGCAATCGCCCAACGGGGCGACTTGGCCGTGAAACCCAGTTGTTGTTGCTGGCGCAGACTGTTCACCTTAAGCACAATGCCGTCGGTGGCCACGGGCAGGTTTTTGCGCTCGGTATCCCAATAGGCAATGTATTCGAAGATTTCGGCCAAGGTGGTGCATTTTTTCATCCGATCGGAGATTTTAAAGCCCCACGTTTGGGCTGTTTGCAGATTCTCGTAATGTCCGTCGGAGGGAAGTGTTTCACCCAACAGGTAGTAGAGATAGGCATCAAGATGTCGCGAAGCCACGATGGCCGAGTTTTGCTGCTTGAGCGTGCCCGATGCGGCGTTGCGCGGATTGGCAAAGAGCGGTTCTTCACGGGCTTCACGTTCGCGGTTGAGTGCTTCAAACACTTCCCAAGGCATCAGGATTTCACCCCGTATCTCAAACTCCGGCAGGTAATCTCCGCGAAGCACCAGCGGGATGGCACGAATGGTTTTTACGTTGTCGGTGACATCATCGCCTTTCTCGCCGTCGCCGCGGGTAACGGCGCGCACCAGTTTGCCCTGCTCGTAGGTGAGCGAGATAGAGGTACCGTCGTATTTCAGTTCGGCACAAACTTCAAAGTCTTCGCCCAAGGCGCGTCGGGTTCGTTCGTACCACTCGGAGACTTCACCTTCGGAGTAGGTATTGCCCAATGAAAGCATGGGATAGCGGTGTGCCACCTGCGTAAACTCTTTGTTCAGATCGCTGCCCACACGCGCGGTAGGCGAATTGGGATCGTCATACTGGGGATAAGCCGCTTCGAGTGTTTGCAATTCATGCATCATCTCGTCGAAGGCTTGGTCTGATATTTCAGGGGCGTTCAAGACGTAATAGTTGTGGTTGTGGCGATGCAACTGGGCACGCAACCGCTCAATTTGTTCCTTGGGGGTCATGGAGTATTTCTCGTAATAATTTCTTGTCTGGGGAAAATAAATGCAGCCAAAGGTAAGAACTTTTAAGCAGATAGAATAAATAATGGGTTACCTTTGTCCCCGAAAAAATCCATTCACCATGCGCATAGATATTATCACCGTTTTGCCCGAAATGATTGAGGGTTTCTTTAATTGCTCCATCTTAAAGCGGGCGCAAACCAAGGGATTGGCCGAGATAGTCCTTCACAACTTGCGGGACTATACCGAAGATAAATACCGGCGGGTAGACGACTATCCCTTTGGCGGATTTGCCGGCATGGTGATGAAAATAGAACCGATTGAGCGTTGCATTAACACACTCAAGGCGGCACGTCGCTACGACGAGGTCATCTTCACCACACCCGACGGCGAGCAGTTTACCCAACCCATGGCCAACACGCTCTCGCTGAGTGAAAACCTTATTATCCTCTGCGGCCACTTCAAGGGGATAGACTACCGCATTCGCGAACACCTCATCACCAGAGAGATTAGCATCGGCGACTATGTACTCACCGGCGGCGAACTGGCTGCCGCAGTGATGGCCGACGCCATCGTGCGCATCATTCCGGGCGTCATCTCCGACGAACAGTCGGCGCTCTCCGATTCTTTTCAGGATAATCTGCTGGCCGCACCCGTCTATACCCGTCCGGCCGACTACAACGGATGGAAGGTGCCCGACATCCTCCTCTCCGGTCACGAAGCCAAGATAAAAGAGTGGGAATTGCAGCAGTCGCTGGAGCGAACCCGACGCCTCCGTCCCGATTTGTTAGGGTAGACGGCTTGTTGCCGGAAGAATCGTACTAAATTCATTCCAAACAGGGGCGGATTGGTAAGCGGCGATGCTCCTATCGGCCACGTACAGCGTATCTATGCCGGCGGATGCGAACGTATTGCCGCTGATGGGCTGTGGTGCCGGATTCAGGTTGATGATCGCCGTCAGGTTGGTGCAGTGTGCAAAAGCCTGCTCTCCAATGCTGGTCACACTCGATGGCAATACCATTCGGGACAACCCCGCACAATCTAAGAAGGCAGCGTGCCCAATGGTGGTTATGCCATCGGGCAGGACAACCGAGGACAAACCGGTGCACTCCTCAAACGCATAGTCTCCTATCGTGGTCACGCCCGCAGGAATCACCACCCGAGCGAGGGCGTAAGAACCAAAAAAGGCATAGTTCCCTATCGTGGTCACGCCCGCGGGAATAAGGTAGGTCACCGCCGCCTTTCCTGCAGGATATTGCACCAACCGACTTTTGTCTTTGCTAAAGAGCACGCCCTCCACACTGGTGTAATTTGCATTGCCGCCCTCCACCCTGATTGCCTCCAATTCGTCACAACCGGCAAAGGCACCCGCTCCAATGCTGGTCACACCGACGGGAATATTCATCCGCGAGAGATTGGAACAGGAGGCAAAAGCAGCCTCTCCAACGCTGGTCACGCCCGCGGGAAGAATCACCTCGGAGAGACCGGTACAATAGGCAAATGCCGAGTGTCCGACGCTGGTCACGCTCTCTGCAATCGTCACCCAAGCCAGCGCAGGCAAAGAAGAAAACGCAGCACCTCCCACCGAGGCCACTCCCGGCTCAATAATCAACGTTTTGATGTGCGCCCGATATTCAAACCAGGGGGCATATCCGCTCTGGCCGAAATCGGCCATCCGCCCCTGCCCGATAATCCGGAGCGTGCCCTCGTCAGTGAGCGTCCAGGCCATGTTGCTTCCGCAGATTCCCGAGGCAATGGTGTAGCGTATCGGGGGAGCTACTTGCTCCCCCTGGTTGGGCTGCGAAGAGACCATCCAGGCGGCGGAGGCGAATAATAGCCAAATTTGGAATAGCAAAATATACTTTCTATGGTTTCCTGTTCAAAATTTACCGCTTCCGAATCAGCTTCACCGTTTGATTCCCTATCCGCAGCAGATAGAAACCCGAGGGCAGGTCGTCGACGGGAATCACGGTGCGGGTGCCCTCAGCTGTGAATTGACGCAGCAACTCTCCGCTTATGCCGTAGAGCGTTATCTTGTCGCCGGCGCGCAGGTTGGGGCTTTCGATGGTTAGTTCGTTGCCGACTACGGGATTGGGATAGATGCGGGTGGCGGAGGCGGGGGTTTCTTCGATGGCGGTGGCTTCGATGGGGAGGATGGTGCCGAAGTCTCTCCAAACGGAGGCAGACTTGTAGGCGTCGAGGCTTTCGGCGGGGACGTAGAGGGTGGCGGATTGGAGGTTTATATCCCAAAACACATTACTATTTATTGTTTGTGGCACCGGATTCAAGTTTGTGACGGTTGCTAATTTGTCGCAATCGTAAAACACATAGTCTCCAATCGTGGTCACACCACTGGGAATGGTGATGGAAGTTAAACTGGTGCAATAGGAAAACGTAGCGTATCCAATCGTGGTCACACCACTGGAAATAGTGACGGAAGATAAACTGGTGCAACCGTAAAACGTATAGTCTCCAATCGTGGTCACACTGCTGGGAATGGTGATGGAAGTTAAACTGTTGCACTTACAAAACGCATCGTTTCCAATCTTGGTCACACCACTGGGAAGGGAGACGGAAGTTAAACTGGTGCAACCGTAAAACACACCCTTTCCAATCGTGGTCACACTACCTGGAATAGTGATGGAAGTTAAACCGGTGCAAGCTTGAAACGCATAGTCTCCAATCGTGATTACACCACTGGGAATAGTGACGGAAGTTAAACCGGTGCAATTGGAAAACATATAGTCTCCAATCGTGGTCACACTGCTGGAAATAGTGACGGAAGTTAAACTGGAGCAATACCGAAACGCAGCGTATCCAATCGTGGTCACACTACTGGGAATGGTGATAGAAGTTAAACCGGTGCAACCGTAAAACGCAAAGTCTCCAATCGTGGTCACACCACTGGGAATGGTGATGGAAGTTAAACTGGTGCACTCACAAAACGCAGCGTATCCAATCGTGGTCACATTGCTGGGAATGGTGACGGAAGTTAAACTGCTGCAACAGTAAAACGCAGCGTATCCAATCGTGGTCACACTGCTGGGAATGGTGACGGAAGTTAAACCGATGTAATAGCAAAACGCATAGTCTCCAATCGTCGTCACACCGTCATGAATAATTATAGTTTTTATCATCGAACGATAATCATACCAAGGAACGCTATATAATGTAGAATAATCCGTCATATCCCCCGTTCCGCCAATCGTCAGTGTATAATCACTCGTGAGCGTCCACGTTAGATTGTCTCCGCAAGTCCCGGAAGCAATTTCTTCATTTGCCGCGTTGGCAGGCAAGGAGATCCACAAAGCAGCGAATGCAAGAAGGAGGAATGCTATTCTTTTCATATCTATTATACTTATAAGGTGAAAACTGTTGCAAATATACAATTCTATCCACCCTACCGTAAACAAATAGACAACTTTTTAAAGGTGCTATCAACCTTTTCAATTAGCAGCATCTATTCCTCTATTGAGTGACTGTTTTTCCCTTTCTGTCGAAAGAGAGAATTTTCAATCAAGGGTTCACCCACCGGGGCAAGGCACATCCTTTTTTCGATCAAGGGTTCACCTGTTGGGGCAAGTCACATTGAATTTTCAATCAAGGGTTCACCTGTTGGGGCAAGGCACACTGAATTTTCAATCAAGGGTTCACCTGTTGGGGCAAGGCACATCGAATTTTCAATCAAGGGTTAACCCATCGGGGCAAGGCTCATTGAATTTTCAATGAAGGGTTAACCTGTTGGGGCAAGGCACATTTTTTTTTCAATGAAGGGTTCACCCATTGGGGCAAGTCACACTGAATTTTCAATGAAGGGTTCACCCACCGGGGCAAGGCACATTGAATTCTCAATGAAGGGTTCACCCGCCGGGGCAAGGCGCACTGAATTTTCAATCAAGGCATCACCCACCGGGGCAAGTCACATTGAATTTTCGATCAAGGGTTCACCCGCTGGGGCAAGGCACATTGAATTTTCAATCAAGGTAGAATCAGGTGAAAATGAGTAGGATTAGGATGGCAGCTCCAGCGCCCCCACGATGTCACGCACCGATTGGTAGCCGTGGCGTTGCAGATAGTCGGTGATGCCCTCGACGATTTTAACCGTCACCGTAGGGTCGATGAAGTTGGCCGTGCCCACTTGTATGGCCGAGGCGCCTGCCAGCAAAAACTCCACGGCATCTTTCCAATGCATGATGCCGCCCAGTCCGATGACCGGAATCTTTACCGCTTTTGCCACTTGCCAGACCATGCGGAGCGCCACCGGTTTCACGGCCGGGCCGGACAGTCCGCCGGTGATGGTGGAGAGTAGCGGACGACGCCGTTCGGCATCGATGGCCATGCCCAGCAACGTGTTGATGAGCGACACACTGTCGGCACCGGCACCCTCAGCGGCGCGTGCTATTTCCGTGATGTCGGTGACGTTGGGCGACAGCTTCACGATGAGTGTTTTCCGGTAGGCGGCACGCACCGCCTTCACCACTTCTTCCGCTCCTTTGGCCGTTACGCCGAAGGCCATTCCACCTTGTTTGACGTTGGGGCAGGAAATGTTCAGCTCGATGGCAGAAATTCGGTCAAGCGGTTCGATGATGGAGGCCGTCTGTACATAATCGTCGAGGGTGGAGCCGGAAACATTCACGATGAGTTGGGTCGACAACTTACTGATGCGGGGATAGATGTGATTCACAAAGTAATCGACGCCCTTATTCTGCAGCCCCACGGCGTTTAACATGCCTGCAGGAGTTTCTGCCATGCGCGGATAGGGGTTCCCTTCACGTTTGTGAATGGTAGTCCCCTTCACAATGATACCACCTATTCGCTCCAATGGAATGAAGTCGGAAAACTCTTCGCCATATCCAAATGTACCGGATGCCGTCATCACCGGATTCCGCATCTGTAATTCACCGATGTTTACGTTTAAATCTACCATAATAGCTTGTTTATATCGAAAACAGGACCTTCGGTGCACGCACAAAGATGTCCCCGGGTTGTATTTTCCACGCAACAAAGACAGGCGCCGATGCCGCAAGCCATTGTGTTCTCTAACGACACCTCGCACGGGATGTTTTCATACTTGGCATAACGGGCTACGGCCTGCATCATCGGCTTGGGTCCGCAGGTATAGATGGCCTCGAAGCGCGTATGCGACAACAGCGCGTGTTCGGTGACATATCCTCTCTGTCCCCGGCTTCCGTCTTCGGTGGTTATATAGACCTCTCCATACTTGGCGAAGTGCTCTAACTGTAGCAAATCTTTATCGCTGCGCGCTCCCAGCAAAAAAGTAGGCCGACTGCCGTGATGCACCAACTGTTCTCCTAACAAAAGCAACGGAGCGATGCCCACGCCGCCCCCAATCAAGAGCAATTTTTGGGAGGGCGACTGGGGGATGCTGAACCCCTTGCCCAGCGGAAGAATCGCATTGATGACCTCGCCCGGTTTGGCCTCGCCCAGCCGGCGGGTGCCTTCGCCCACGAGCTGAATGAGGAACCACACCTGGTTGTGCACCCTGTCGACATAATGAATGGATATGGGACGCCGCAAAAAGGTGGCGGGAGAGCCGTCCACCCGCAATTGGGCGAACGATCCGGCGCACATTTCCGGAAGCGGCGAGTCGGCTGTCAGTTTCAGCAATACATAGTGGGCGTGTAACCGGATGTTCTCGGTCACCGTTAAATCGAGGAGATACTTTCTTTTCATAACGGCGCAAAGATAGGCCTATTTTTCGGGTTTCAATAGCTCCATGGTATTATCATCGTAGCACACAACCACTTGCGTGATTCGGCGCGGGGGTCGCTCCTTATAGATAATCTCGGTTCGGGGTGCCTGGGCGGACGATGTATTCGCCAAGAGTGCCTGAAGCGCCTCGTTTCCCTGCTCGGGCGCGGGCGCGGGCTGCGTAAACAACGAGCCGGAGGCAAAGCCGGCCTTGTCGTCGGGGGGAGCGGGCAAGGCTCCGGCTTCTCCCAACATGGTGCCGTTGCCCAACAACAGCCACGAGATGTTGATGTGCGGATATTGGCGGCACAATCGGACGATGATGTCTGTACTCGGCCGGTTTCGGCCATTTAGAATGTGCGATACGGTGGCTTGTGCCACTCCGATGTTCTCGGCGAATTCGCCGGGAGTCAGTTGGGTCCATTCTTTGACCAACTTGAATCGTTCGTTCAATTCATCCATATTAAAAAGGGTTGTAAAGGGAGTGCATTGCGAGTTCACAAAGGTATAACTATTGTGCTACAAATGCAAATTACAAACATTCTTGTGAAGTAATACAGATGTGTAGCAGTTGTACACGTTTGTGATTGTTTCGCGGAGCAATTCCGAAACGAACCTTTTCAGAGCGCTTATAAAAACATCAGTAAATAGCGCTATCTCGCTCATTTACATGCAATTACATCTCAGCTTTCACTATAATCGAGGTCTATTACGTTTGTAACGGCACATGGACAGCCTATCTTCTAACAGAACGCTTCATGAAACCGGCCTAACTCACTGGTAATGGAGCCTATTGCGCCGGTTTCTTTCGCGATGCTGCGGGAGGCGAAACGGATACTACACAGTTGTAATCGAATGCGATCTGAAAAGATTCCGCTTGTGATAAGTTCCCGGATACACAAATGTATTCCGCTAATTAGTTACAGTTGTAGTGCACGGAACTACATCTGTGTACATAAGATGCGGTTTCGTTTACATCTGTATACAATAGGAAACGATTCGCGGCGAGGGGAATGACCCCGGCCGACGAAGAAAAAAGAAGGAAAGAATTAGTGGAGGATTTTGAAGATCAGCTCGCGCATAATGTCGGCATCACCGATCTGCGGATTTCCCACCCCTTTGGAGCGTGCGTCGGCATAGCGTATCTCGCCGATGATTTGCATCACCTTCACTCCGGAATAGCGACGCATCGCACTGATGTAATCGCGGGCTGCCCACGGCGATTTCAGCCCCAACATGGCCGCAATACCCTGCTCCGACTTATCGGGCGCATAGTAAGCGAGCATCAAATTGGCGTAGAAGTTGAAGAGCAGTGCCAAAGTCATTTGAATGGGGTTGGTTTTGGGATTCTCCGCGAAGTATTTGATAATCTTATTGGCCTTAAGCACATCTTTTACGATCAGCGCGTTGCGCAACTCAAAGCCGTTGTACTCCTTGCTGATGCCGATGTTTTTCTCGACCAATTCGGGGGTAACGGTTCGCTTCTGCTCCGGCGGCAAGGTGATGATAAGCTTGTCCAATTCGCCGACCAACCGCCCCAAATCGGTGCCCACGAAATCGGTGAGCATGGCCGCGGCTTTGGCATCGATGCCGGTTTGCCTGGCCTGCAGGTACGATTCGATGAAGGCGGGCACCTGCCCCTCTTTGAGGCGCTTGGATTCAAAGAGAACGCCCCGTTTCTCTATCTCGGCCGCCAGTTTTTTGCGGCGGTCGATGGTGCCGTACTTGTGGCACAGCACCAACAGGGTGGATGGCTGTGGTTTTTGCAAGTAATGCCAGAGTTGCTCGCTGAGTTTGTCGGGCGAGAGCTGTCTTCTGTCGATCGATTGCATCTCTTTGAGTATAACCACCTGATGTTCGGCCATCATCGGATAGCGCTTGGCTGCATTGATCACGGCGGCGAAGTCGGTTAAGTCGCCGCCGTATAAAATGGTCAGGTTGAACTCCTGTTCTTCTTTAGTAAGCACATTGTTTGCGATGTAATCGGCAATGCGATCGATATAATAGCCTTCTTCTCCCATCAGATAGTAGATGGGAGCATACTGCTTGGCCTTGAGTGCGCGCAAAATCTCCTCGAAACTGAGTTCTTTCTTGGCCATTGGGCGGGTTACCAGTCGAATTTGAGGTGTTTGACGGTCTTCTTTTCGTCGATAATCAT
>JAISHB010000120.1 GCA_031262785.1 Prevotellaceae bacterium | reverse complement strand
TGCACGTCGGGCGTGGTGGTACGCGAATAGGTGGCCACGGTGAAGACATGTTGCAGCTTTAGCTCGTAGGGGAAGAAGCGAAGCTTCATCCGGGGCACCACCCCCTCTTGGTTAATGTTGAACAAGGCAGGCGCCGAATGACGCACTCCTGCCACGGCTTGGTTGACCAGCACGCCCGAACCCAGGGCTGCAAAGGCGGCGGTCTTGAGGAAATCTCTTCTGTTTTGCATAGTTTGCACTGTTTATAAGTTGAAATAAGAATTGGTTGCAGTGGTATTTAGCTCCTTGTCGCCCTGGTTGATGTGGGGCAAAATGCGGGCGGCGAAGAGCAGACGGCCCAGGTTATAGGCATCGAAAAGCGGGTCTTCCTTGGCGAAACTGCCCACCTGCACGTAGCCTTGCGAGTGGATAAACTGCTTGCCGCCGATGTACATGCCCACGTGAACCACCCGTTCGCGGCCGCCGGCCGTGGCCTTGCGTCCGAAGAAGAGCAGGTCGCCCGGCTGCAAATTGGCGAAATCGGCGGCTATTTCGAGTCGTTCTCCCTTGTAGGCTTGTTGCGAAGCGTCGCGGGGAATGATAATATCATGCAGGTAGAGCACCGTGCGCATCAGCCCGCTGCAATCGATTCCCTTCGAGGAAGTGCCTGCCCAAAGGTAGGGAACGCCCATCAGGGTGCGCGCCGTTTGAATGATGCTCTGGGCATCTTGGCGGAGCGAAGCGCGCCATTTCTTCTCGGTTTGGGCAATGCTTCGGGAGATGTAGCCGGTGCGTCCGTCGGGATAGGCGACCTCAAAGAAGGCGCCTTTGGTCGAGAGATACTTCAGGCGATTGCCTGCCACCACGTCCGAAAGCGTCTGGGAGGCGGCGTCGGGCTGCGAGTAGACCACGCCGTAGTGGGCGGTGACGATCACCTTTTCGGCGCGGTTCCAGGCGGTTAGTTCCTCGCGGCTGACCCGGCAAAGGGCGGCTCCGTTGACCCAAGCTATGTAGTTGTCGGGCGTTTGCACGCGATACCATCCCTTGCGCTCGAGCACCCGCACGGGCATTCCCAGCAGCGCCTGGGTGGTCATCTCGGCCGAAAAGTCAGGCTCGATGCGTAGATTGCTCACCGAAAGGTTGACGATGGCGTAGGTTTTCCCGCCCAGTGCCTCTTCATCGGGCAGAAGCCGGAGGCAATCCATCGTCGTGTAGCCGGCCTTGGCCAGCCCCTCGAGCAGGGCCTTCTTGGCCTGGGCCGAGGTGGTTTCTCCGCGCAGCATCACGTTTTTGTCCGCCACCGTGTAGGCAACGTTGAAGAGTGCCACCCGGCTGTCGGGGGCATAGAGGCGGCGAAGGCTGTCGGAAAGTTGGGTGAGGTCACGGGGAAGGGTGCGGTCTCCTGCCTGGGCGGCTGCGGTGTGCACCGAGGCGAAAAGCAGGCATCCGATGAGAAAGCGCTGTGTCTTCATGGGAAAAAATGTTTTTTAATGATTGGATGAACAAAGGTAGTTGAAGGTTGGGGTGTCGGCAACATCCTTTTTGGTTTTTTAATGTTTGGGAATATCTTTTTTATTTTCTTATTGAAGAGACCTTCGTGGGGGCGCGGAGGCGGGGGCTTGCCGCCGGGAGTGTTCCTCCTTGCCGGGGGCTTAGCGAACCTGTATCCTCACCCCCAAACCCCCTAAAGGGGGCTTTTTCGTCCCTTGCCGGGGGCTTCCGATTTCCTTGTCGCCGACAAAACGATGCTTACATTTGGAGAATCCCCCGACAAGTGTTACATTTGTGTCCTACAAGTGTAACAGTTGTAGTGCACAAGTGTAACAGTTGTAGGCGAGAAGTGTAACAGTTCTAATCATTAAAATCCCAAGAAACTATGCCATTCTTTAGGAAAAGGAAACAGAAAATCAACGGAAAGTGGTATCCACAAGCCGTTGTAAAGGGTAAAACCATGACCACCGATGAGGTGGCAGGCCGCCTTTCGGAGCTGTCAACCGTCACTCCGGGCGATGCCTATGCGGTATTGAAAAATCTGGCTTTCGTCCTCTCCGAGGGGATGCGTTCGGGACGTGCCGTCAAACTCGAGGGACTGGGCACGTTCCGATACTCCTGCATTGCCCGCGGAAGGGGGGCGGACAGCCCCGAAGAGGTGACCCCCGCGCAAATCGAAGGGGTGCGCATCCGGTTCACTCCCGAGCGGCAATACGGCCTGGGGCGCGCCTGTCGGCGCCCGCTCATCGACCATGAGATGGAGTGGATTGCGCTGGAAGAGTGAGGGGTGTTAGCGGGTGGGGGCGGTCTGGAGGATGTCTGCCAGCCGCCTTTGTGTCTGGACTACAAAGTTGCGTCCGCCTCCAAAGACGAGGTGGTAGTTGCGGATACCCCGCCAGGCGGGCTGATTTAGGTCGATGTCCTGGAAATTAACCCGATCGTTGTTCAGCAGATCAAGCAGCACATACTGCTTCATCCCGTTGAGATTTTCCCAGCTCTCTTTGATGATGGCCAGGTCGGCATAGCAGTTTCCAAGGGTCGAGAGCAGCTTTTTGTCCTCGATCAGCAGCACCTTGCCGCTGCCAAGCAGCAGGTCGTAGGCGTTGTGTTTAAACTGCAAGTCCATGGGATAGATGCCGATGAGCTGATCATAACCTTGCGCGGTAAGGCTGTCTTTGGGGATGGGTTGCCCGCTTTGCGTATAACGCCACAGGAAATAGGTGAAGGTTGCCTGGTGGTCGAGGTGGTCGAGGTAGGCCTCTAACTTCACCTTGTTCTCGCCCAGCTCGGTGTAGACGGCCTGCATTTGCACGGCCAGCTCCCGGCGATCGTTGCACGAGGTGACGAAATTACCGGCCGAAAGGGTGACGCCAATACCGATAATCACGATGGAAAGCTCGCGCAGGTAGTTGCCCGGCTTGAGCTTTGGCAGGGGAATCTTTTTCATTCCTCCCCGGGCTTCATGTTGGTATAGACCGTTTGCACGTCGTCGAACTCTTCTAAACGGTCTACCATCTTCTGGATGCTTTCGCGCTGTTCGGGGGTCACCTCCTTGAGGTCGTTGGGAAGATAGGTAAACTCGCCGCCCACGTCCTCGAAACCGCTCTCTTCAAGGTGCTTTTGAATGGCGGCATAGCTCTTGGGATCGCCGTAGATGGTGATGGTCCCCTCCTCGTCGTCCACGTCAAACTCGTCGTCTACGTCGAAATCGATGAGGTCAAGGATCAGCTCTTCCATGTCTATGCCCTCTTTCTTCTTGAAGGTAAACATGCACTTGTGGTCGAAAAGGAAGGCCAGTGACCCCATCGTGCCCAGGTTTCCGCCAAACTTGTTGAAGACCGAACGTACGTCTGCCACCGTGCGGGTGGTGTTGTCGGTGAGCGTATCCACGAAGATGGCGATGCCGTGGGGGCCGTAACCTTCGTAGGTCATGCCTTTATAGTCGCTCTGATCTTTGCCCATGGCGTTCTTAATGGCGCGGTCGATGTTGTCTTTGGGCATGTTTTCCCGCTTGCAGGTGGCGATAACCGAGCGCAGGGCGGGGTTGTTTTCGGCTTCCGGTCCGCCGGCTTTCACGGCAATGGCTATCTGTTTGCCCAGACGGGTGAAGGTCTTGGCCATGTGTCCCCAGCGTTTTAGCTTGGAGGCTTTTCGGTATTCAAATGCTCT
>JAISHB010000048.1 GCA_031262785.1 Prevotellaceae bacterium | reverse complement strand
GGGTGATTACGGCAATGGCGTTTCTGTATCCTACTTTCCTGTAGGAAGTGATGCAACAGCGCTCGAACAGGTGTTGCACCACGAAGCCAACGGACATGGCTTCTCCAAGCTTGCCGATGAATACTCCTATGAATATATGGGAGAGATATCGGCAACTGAGATTGCAAATAATAAGCAATTAGAAACGTTCGGCTGGTGGAAGAATGTCGACTACACCAGCGACCCGTCCACCATTAAATGGAGCCACTTCCTTGCGGACGAACGTTATGCTTACGACGGCTTGGGTGCTTACGAAGGAGGCCTCACCTATTGGACCGGCGTTTGGCGACCCACCGACAACAGCATTATGCGCTACAATACCGGCGGCTTCAATGCTCCCTCGCGTGAAGCTATTTACTATCGCATTCACAAGCTGGCATTTGGCGAAAGCTGGACCTACAACTACGAAGAGTTTGTGGCTTACGATGCCATTAACCGCAGGACGAGTACGAGCAGCGGTGCTTTCCGCATCGACATACCGAAGAACTATAAACCGCTCCATCCGCCCGTGGTGAAAAAGATGTCGTGGCGCGATGCGATGCAAAAGAAGTAAGAGGTTTGGAGGAGTAAGCCGGGTTTGAAGGCTTGCTCCTCCAATGTTTTCAGACTCTTACGTTTTTGCCCTCGTGTGCAAGAGTTAGAAAGATTAATACTACATTTGCAGCGAGTGGCTAATCACTCGCCTCACCTTTAGTTTATTTCGTTATGCAAGCAGCTATCACTATTCCGTATGCCGTGGCCAACTTCGCCGAGTTACGTGAACGCGGCTACTACTATGTCGACAAAACAAGGTACATTGTCGACTTGGAACGCTATAAAGCCCCTATCTTTCTGCGTCCCCGTCGCTTTGGGAAGAGCTTGTTGGTTTCCATGCTGGCTTATTACTATGACATCAACGCCGCCGACCGGTTCGAAAGGCTCTTCGGAGGTACTTATATAGGTACTCATCCCACGGAGGAGCATAATAAGTATATGGTGTTGCGGTTCGACTTCTCTACCTTGATGGTGGCTGATACCATAGAGGGATTAGAACGAAACTTCAACCAACAGTTTTGTTCGGAGTTGGAAGGATTTGTACATGGAAAAGCATCCTACAACCGTTTCTTTGAAGGTTTTCGGTTTGGTGGTGAAGACCAAGTCGTTACCATGCTGAGAAATATACTGAGCTGGATACGCTACAACGACCTGCCGACCCTCTACATCCTTATTGACGAATACGATAACTTCACCAATCAACTGTTAGTCTCCTACAAAGACCCGCTCTACGAAGAGGTTACCACGGGTGAGAGTTTCCTACGCACCTTCTTTAAAACCATCAACGCGGGCATTGGCGAAGGAACTATCCGCACCTGTTTCTGTACCGGTGTGCTGCCCGTTACGATGGACGACCTGACCAGCGGCTACAACATCGCCGAGATACTCACACTGGAACCGAAGTTCCTCGAGATGTTGGGCTTCAATCACGAAGAGACCGCCACCTATCTTCGTTACGTACTTGATAAATACGGCAACGAGGAGAGTGATTACGAGGAACTATGGAACCTGATCGTGAACAACTACGACGGCTATCGCTTCTTGCCCGAAGCACGTCCGCTCTTCAACTCCACCATCTTGAGCTATTTCTTCAAGAACTTCGCCGTGAATGACGGTGCCATTCCTCAAGAGATGATCGACGAGAACCTGCGCACCGATGTAAACTGGATTCGTCGCCTCACCCTTTCGATGGAGAATGCCAAGGAGATGCTTGATGCGCTGGTGATCGACGACCGTCTCAGCTATTCCGCCCCCGACCTGCGCAGCAAGTTCAATAAGCAGAAGTTTTTCGACAAGCATTTCTATCCTGTCAGCCTCTACTACCTTGGCATGACCACTTTGCAGGATAGGGAGAACATGTGTCTGCCCAACCTGACCATGCGCAGCATCTACATGGACTACTACAACACCATCCATCGCATCGATGGCGATGCCCGCAAATATGCTCCTGTTCACGGACGTTTCAGAGAGCACCGCCTGCTCGAACCGTTGGTGGAAAACTACTTCAAAGAGTATCTCGGAGGATTCCCCGCACAGGTGTTCGACAAGATAAACGAGAACTTCATCCGTTGCTCTTTCTTTGAACTCACTTCCCGCTATTTGAGTGACAGTTACACCTTTGCCATCGAACCCAACCTTCCCTCGGGACGTCCCGACTTAGTGCTGAACGGCGTTCCCGGCACCTCGTTCCACAACGATTGCCGCGTGGTGGAGTTTAAATACTTCAAAGCCAAGGAGGCGAAGAGGGTGAAAGCGCTTGCCGCTGCCCGCAACGAGGATGTACAGCAGGTAAAAGGTTATGCCCGCGATATTCAGGCACAGTTCCCCCACTTCAAGATGCGCACCTATGTGGTGTATATTGCTGCCAATAAGGTTTGTAAGGTTTGGGAGGTGTAGTGGCGGATGTTTGCCGCACAAAAAAACGGCTGCCGATAGTTTCGACAACCGCTGGGGGAGGGTGGAGCGTATGAGACTCGAACTCATCACCTCGACACTGCCAGTGTCGCGCTCTAGCCAGATGAGCTAACGCCCCGTTTTCATTCTTTCTGCACGATTTGCGAACACTCTCGCATTTTGACGGCGCAAAGATAATGCGTTTTATGAAATAATTGCTATGTTTGCGCAACAAAATTTAAGAATAGTTGCCAGAAAGGAGATACAAGTGATACAACCCGTCAAAGAAAAGATTATTCTGGGCATCGACCCGGGCACCACCATCATGGGTTATGGGGTGTTGCGCATCACAGGCACGCAACCTTCACTCATCGCAATGGGTATCATCGATCTTCGGAAGTTTCGCGACCACTATTTAAAATTGAAACATATCCATCAACGGGTGCTTGGCATCATTGAGAGTTTCCTGCCCGACGAATTGGCCATCGAAGCGCCTTTCTTCGGGAAGAACGTGCAATCGATGCTCAAACTCGGACGGGCACAAGGGGTGGCCATGGCTGTGGCACTTAGTCGGGATATCCCCATCACCGAATATGCACCGCTCAAGATTAAAATGGCTATCACCGGCAACGTACAGGCCTCGAAAGAACAGGTGGCCGATATGTTGCAACGCATGTTGCACATCGCACCCGAAGAGATGCCGCAATTTATGGATGCCACCGACGGATTAGCCGCTGCTTATTGCCACTTTCTGCAAATGGGACGACCGGCAATTACCAAAGGCTACAACGGCTGGAAAGATTTCATTGCCAAACATCCCGAACGGATAAAATAACCCGCCCGCCTCCCATCACCTCCAACAAGCAAGAGAAAAATGAAAGAAAGAATCATCGGTTTAGTGAAAGTATATGGTTTCTTCGTGTTGCTGTTTGTGCTGCAGAAACCTGTTTTCCTGTTCTGCTACCGTTCGTTGTATGCAGATTGTGCCTGGACAGACTGGTTTAGAGTGATGCGGCACGGCTTGCCGCTCGATTTTTCCTTGGCCGGCTATTTAAGTGCGATTCCCGCCCTGCTGTTGCTGCTGTCGGCATGGAGCCTGGCTCGCGGAGTGCGCTGCGTTTGGAACGGCTATTTTTTGTTGGTGAGTCTGCTGCTTGCCATCCTCTTTGTGGTGAATTTGGGGCTGTATCATTTCTGGGGTTTTCCGCTGGATTCCACACCGTTGTTCTACTTTTTTTCTTCGCCCGTCGATGCATTAGCCAGCATCACGCTGTGGCAAATAGCCGGAGGAGTGGTGGCGATTGCCGGCTACGCCTTCATAGCGTATAAGCTGCTGGGCTGGCTACTCAACCCCATGTGGAAACGGTTGAAGATTCCCTATCGCCGAGGTTCCGTTTCGGGGGTAATGTTGTTGGCCGCCGGATTGCTTTTTATTCCCATCCGCGGAGGCTTTACAGCAGCTACTATGAATACCGGAACGGCCTATTTCAGCACCAACCTCCGTCTCAACCATGCGGCTGTGAATCCGGCATTCAGTTTGATGGAGTCGCTGTTTAAGCAGAAAAATTTTGCCCAACAATATCGGTTTCTTACCAAAGAGGAAGCTGATGGGCAAATGCAGCAACTGCTCGATCCGGAAGTGAAAGCCGACAGCAGCGAAGAGAACCGGCTTCCTCCGTTGCAAGACACCCTCTTCACCACCGCCCGGCCCAATGTGCTGTTTATCATCCTCGAAGGATTCTCCTCACACTTGATGACCACCTTGGGCGGCACCCCCAATGTGGCGGTGCAATTGGATTCACTCACAGCCGAAGGCATTCTGTTTACTCATTTCTACGCCAACAGTTTTCGCACCGACCGGGGATTGGTCTCCATCTTAAGCGGTTATCCGGCACAACCTACCACCAGCCTCATGAAATACCCCCACAAGACACAAAGTCTTCCCTCCATTGCCGGTACACTGCGCCGGGCGGGTTATCGAACGGGCTACTACTACGGAGGAGATGCCAACTTTACCAACATGCGTTCCTACTTGATGGCATCGGGCTTTGAGTCGATTGTATGCGATGCTGATTTTCCGATATCGGAACGACTGAGCAAATGGGGCGCACACGACGAGTTTGTGTTCCGCCGACTCCTGAACGATTTGCACGAAGAAGCACAATCCGGCGACACCCTCACGCCACCCTTCTTTCGGGTATTGCAAACTTCCAGCAGCCACGAACCCTTTGAGGTACCCTACCGCCGCCTGTCCAGCAACCGCCTCAACGCATTTGCTTATACCGACAGCGTGGTGGGCGACTTTATCCGCAGGTTTCGCCGTCTTCCCCAATGGAAACAGACCGTGGTGGTATTGGTGCCCGACCATTTAGGCTCCTATCCCGAACACATCAGCAATTTCACCGACGAACGATACCGCATACCGTTGCTACTAATTGGCGGAGCCGTTGCATCCGGCCGGCATGCCCAACAATTGGAACCATACGGCTCCCAACAAGACATTGCCGCAACGTTGTTGGCGCAATTGCGCCTGTCGCACGCCGCCTTCACCTTCAGCAAGGATATGCTCAACCCGGATGCACCACACTTTGCCTTCTTTACCGTGCCCGATGCCTTTGGAATGATCACCGCCGACAACCGCCTTATTTACGACTGTACCTCCGGCACCGTCGTGCTCGACGAAGGCACGCACAAAGGAGCCAATCTACTGCCCGGCCAAGCCTATCTTCAAAAATTATACGACGACATAGCCTCCCGATAACCATTATGACAAGCGTTTTAGACACCCTCCACCAAGCAGACAGCTCCCTACTTCTATTTATTAATAGGATGCACAGTCCGTTTTTCGATACCTTTATGAGCACCTATAGCGGCAAATGGATTTGGATACCACTTTATGCCGCCATCCTTTATGTCACCTTGCGTACCTATCAATGGAAAATCACCTTGTGCTGTGTGCTGGCCGTGGCGCTTACCATCGTGATTACCGATCAGGTGTGCGCCACTTTTATACGACCCTACGTGGCACGACTCCGTCCGGCACACCTCGAGAATGAAATCTCGGACATGGTGCACATTGTCAACGGATACCGGGGCGGTCAATATGGTTTTCCCTCGTGCCATGCCGCCAACACGTTCGGGCTGGCCTTTTTTCTCTGGTTCATTTTCCGGCAGCGTTGGTTGACCCTCTTCATGATGGGATGGGCCTTGCTCACCTGCTATTCGCGCTCCTACATGGGTGTGCACTATCCGGGCGACTTGCTGACAGGGTCTCTCATTGGTTTATTGGCGGCATTCCTTACGTATAACCTGTTCCGATGGGTGATTGGGCAATTCATCGTGAAAGGCCACCGGTACAAAAGGGTAACACCCGTGCACTACCAAGCCATTATAGGGGTGGGATGCGCCACAGTAGTTGCCATCGGTTTGCTGCATATATTAAAGTAAATAGTTACCTTTGCCTCCATCTAACAAGTACAGAACATGATTCCCCTACAACTCCTCTTTGCTGATGTGCAGCAAGCAAGCCGTAAACTCACCGACATCGGCGTGGAAGAGATCAACCACCTGTTGAGGGCTGTTGCCGACGCTGCCATGGCACAACAGGAGGCCATTTTGGAAGCCAACCGACAAGATCTGGCAAGAATGGATGCTTCCGATCCCAAATACGACCGACTCAAACTAACCCCCGAACGAATTCAAAACATTGCCGCCGACATCCGACACGTGGCCGAATTGCCGTCGCCCGTTGGACGTGTGTTGAGCGAAACCACCCGTCCGAATGGATTGTACATACGCAAGGTGAGTGTTCCGTTCGGTGTAATCGGCATCATCTACGAAGCACGTCCCAATGTGACCTTTGATGTCTTCTCGCTCTGTTTGAAAAGCGGCAATGCCTGTATCTTGAAAGGCGGCAGCGATGCCGACTGCACCAATCGCGTTATTGTATCCTGCATACACTCGGTATTGAACGACTTTCATGTCAACCCGCACCTGGTGGAGCTGCTTCCCGCCGACAGGGAGGCAACCACCGCCTTACTGCATGCCGAAGGGTACGTTGATTTGCTCATCCCCCGCGGCGGGCAAACACTTATTGACTATGTACGAGGCAACGCCACCATTCCGGTCATCGAAACCGGCGCCGGCGTGTGCCATACCTATTTCGACCGCTATGGCGATGCAGCCAAAGGAGCTGCCATCATCTGCAATGCCAAAACACGCCGCGTGAGTGTGTGCAATGCGCTGGACACGCTGCTTATCCACCGCAGTCGGTTGGCCGATCTGCCCGCTCTTTGCCAGCCCTTGAAACAACACAACGTACACATCTCTTACGATGACCCCGCCGACTACGGCAAGGAGTTCCTCGATTATCGGATGGCCGTCGTTACGGTCGACAGCATGACCGAAGCACTGGAACACATCCATACCTATAGTTCCAAACACAGCGAATGCATTATCACCGAAGACAAGGCACGCGCCGAACGTTTCTGCCGGGAAGTGGATGCAGCCTGTGTTTATGTGAATGCGCCCACCTCGTTTACCGATGGTGCCCAATTCGGACTGGGAGCCGAGATTGGTATCAGCACCCAGAAGATGCATGCACGCGGTCCCATGGGATTGGAAGAACTCACCACCTACAAATGGATTATTGAGGGAAACGGACAGATTCGTTCCTGATGATTCCTTCTCACACATAGAATTTATAACCCACACATCTGCATTTTTATGAAACAGTTTACTTGTGTACAAGATATCGGCGATTTAAAAGTAGCCCTTGCCCAGGCGTTTGAAATAAAGAAAGAACGCTTCAAATACGTCGAGCTGGGACGCAACAAAACCTTGATGATGATTTTCTTCAATTCCAGCCTGCGCACCCGCCTGAGCACCCAAAAGGCAGCACTCAACCTGGGAATGAACGTAATCGTACTCGACATCAATCAGGGCGCCTGGAAGTTGGAAACCCAGCGTGGTGTGATCATGGACGGCGACAAACCCGAACATCTGCTGGAGGCGATTCCCGTGATGGGTTGCTACTGCGATGTTATCGGCGTGCGCTCCTTTGCCCGCTTCGAGAACAAAGAAGAAGACTACAACGAGGTAATTCTCAATCAATTTATCCAATACTCCGGCCGGCCGGTCTTCTCCATGGAGGCTGCAACCCGCCATCCGCTGCAAAGTTTTGCCGACCTCATCACCATTGAAGAGTATAAGAAAACAGCCCGACCCAAAGTGGTGATGACCTGGGCACCCCACCCGCGTCCGTTGCCGCAAGCTGTGCCCAACTCCTTTGCCGAATGGATGAATGCCACAGACTACGACTTTGTCATCACCCATCCCGAAGGCTACGAGCTTCATCCCTCTTTTGTGGGGAAAGCCCGCGTGGAATACGACCAGCTGAAAGCCTTTGAAGGAGCCGACTTTGTGTATGCCAAGAACTGGGCGGCATATAGCGGCGAGAATTATGGGCAGATACTCAGTCGCGACCGTGCATGGACCGTCGGCGACAGGCAGATGGCTGTCACCAACAAGGCTTATTTCATGCACTGTCTGCCGGTGCGCCGCAACATGATTGTGAGCGACGATGTCATTGAAAGTCCGCAATCTATTGTAATACCCGAAGCAGCCAATCGGGAAATATCCGCCACCGTGGTGCTCAAACGAATACTCGAAAGCTTATGACCTTCAAAGAATTCTTCTCCTTGAGCAAGAACCGTTTTTTCTGGGTGAACGTGCTGGCCATGGCGGCAGTGGTAGTACTGCTTCCGCTGGGTGTGTTGAAGTGGTTGGACAACTATACCCGTCACGGCCAGGCCGTGGTGGTGCCCGCCGTGAAGGGTTTGAGCGTAAGCGCCGCCGAAAGACAATTTGCCAATCGCGGCCTCACATGCGTAGTGGCCGACTCCAACTACGTCAAGAGCTTGCCGGCCGGATGTATTCTTGACTATACCCCTTCCGAAGGACAAAAGGTGAAAGAGGGACGTGTAATCTATCTGACCATCAACACCCTGAATGTGCCGCTGCAAGCGGTTCCCAAACTCACGGAGAACAGTTCCATGCGTCAGGCGCAAGCCCGCCTGCTCGCTTTAGGCTTTAAACTGAACGAAAACGAGTTGATTCCGGGAGAGAAAGAGTGGGTCTATGGCGTAAAGTATCGCGACCAGCTGCTTGCCGAAGACGAACAAGTTCCCGTTGGTGCCACCCTGACCTTGGTAATAGGCGACGGACAAGCACTCCCGCAACCCGTCGACTCGCTGGCCGTCGATTCATTGAAGCCGGCCACCCCATCCGCCCCCACCGGCGACTCATGGTTTTAAAAACAGCCATCCCATCCAATGACTGCAGAATTACCGGACGATATAGTCCGCACCGACGAGCTTGATGACATTGAACCCATCGGCGAAGAGGCACAACTCTACGAACACTACCGCGTAGTGGCCGACCGCGGACAGGAGATGATACGGATAGACAAATACCTGTTCGACCGCCTGCCCAATGTGTCTCGCAATCGCATTCAAAAAGCGGCCGAAGCCGGTTGCATTCGTGTGGACGACGGGCCGGTAAAGAGCAACTACCGCGTCAAGCCGCTGGATGTAATCACCCTCGTAATGAATCGTCCGCGCTACGAAAACGAAGTCATTCCCGAAGATATTCCCCTCGATATTGTATATGAAGACGCCTGTCTGCTGGTAGTTAATAAACCCGCCGGCATGGTGGTGCACCCCGGGCACGGCAACTACACGGGCACCTTGGTGAATGCACTGGCTTGGCACAACAAAGATATTCCCGACTACGACGCCAACGACCCGCACGTAGGATTGGTACACCGCATCGACAAGGAGACCTCCGGCCTGCTCGTGGTGGCCAAAACACCCGAGGCAAAGAGCAACCTCGGTATGCAGTTCTTTCACAAAACCACCCGACGATGCTATCAAGCTTTGGTGTGGGGAGTGATGGAAGCCGACGAAGGAACCATCACCGGCAACATCGGCCGCAATCCGCGTGACCGTATGCAGATGACCGTAGTTCCCGAAGGTGAAGGCAAACCGGCTGTTACTCACTACCGCGTGCTGGAACGATTGGGTTACGTCACCCTTGTGGCATGCCGGTTGGAAACCGGCCGCACCCACCAGATACGGGTTCACATGAAACAGATCGGACACACACTCTTCAACGACGAACGCTACGGAGGAAACGAAATTCTCAAAGGAACCCATTTTAGCAAGTATAAACAATTTGTAAACAACTGCTTCGAAAGCTGTCCGCGACAGGCACTGCACGCCATGACACTGGGATTCAAACATCCCGTTACCGGTCAAGAGATGGACTTTACCTCTCCCCTGCCCGACGACATGGCAAGCCTGATAGATCGCTGGCGAAGCTACATCAGTAACAGAGTATGATACGCATTGCCATTGTTTGCGGAGGCGATTCCTCCGAATATCAAGTTTCGCTGCGTAGTGCAGAGGGACTTTACTCCTTCATCGATAAGGAGAAGTATGAAGTTTACATCGTTCTCATGCGCGGCACCGAGTGGCAAGTGTGGCTCCCCGACGATCGCAAGGTGCCTGTCGACAAGAACGACTTCAGCTTTCGCCTCGGTCGGCAAACGAAGAAATTTCACTTCGCCTATATCACCATCCATGGCACCCCCGGCGAAGACGGACGACTGCAAGGCTATTTTGACATGCAGGGCATTCCCTATTCCTGCTGCGGTGTATTTGCCGCTGCACTCACCTTCAACAAATTCGCCTGCAACCACTACTTGCAAGGATTTGGTGTGCGCATCTCCGAATCGCTTCTGTTGCGCAAAGGGCAAGCGATTAGCAACAACGACGTGGTAGAAAAGATAGGCCTTCCCTGCTTCATCAAACCCAACCTCGGCGGATCCAGCTTCGGCACCACCAAGGTCAAACGCATCGAAGAGATTCAACCCGCCATCGAGAAAGCCTTTGGCGAGGCCAATCACGAGGTGATTATCGAAGCGTTCCTCAGCGGCACGGAAATCACCTGCGGATGCTACAAAACGAAAAAGAAATCGGTAGTACTTCCCATCTCCGAGGTAGTTCCCAAGAACGAATTTTTCGACTACGAGGCCAAATACAACGGAGCCTCCGACGAAATCACCCCCGCACGCCTCTGTGACGAACTTACCGCACGGGTACAAACGCTCACTTCCGCCATCTATGATATTTTGGGAGCAAGCGGCCTGATTCGCGTAGACTACATCATTACCGAAGGGCACCTCGTTAATCTGCTGGAAGTAAACACCACCCCCGGCATGACTGCCGCCAGTTTCATCCCGCAACAGGTACGTGCCGCCGGCATGGAAATGTGCGCAGTGATGGACGAGATTATAGAGGATAAACTAAACTAAAGGAAAGTATTCAAATTTGCAGCCCCATGACAGATTTTGATGAAATACGCCCCTACCACGATGACGAACTGCCCATCGTTTACGAAGAGCTGATTGCCGATCCCGCCTTTCGTTCCATCGCCACCACCGCCTTTCCGCAAATTCCCTACGATGTGCTGATCCGGCAGATGCGCGCCTGTCGCACCAAGTTGGAATTTCAAAAGAAATTCTGCTACGCCATTCTCACGGGCATCGAAAGCCGCACCACCCAAGGCGTTACGTTAGACCGCACGGCACAAGCCGACAACACCGCTGCGGCATATACCTACATTTCCAATCACCGCGACATCATTCTCGACTCGGGATTCCTCGACATACAGCTGGTCAATCAAGGATTAGACACCGTGGAGATTGCCATAGGCGACAATCTGCTCATCTATCCGTGGATTAAGAAGTTTGTGCGCATCAACAAGTCGTTTATTGTACAACGCGATTTGCCCATGCGCCAAATGCTGGAATCGTCGCAACGCTTGTCGGCCTACATGCACTATACTATCGGCCGGAAACAACAATCCGTTTGGATTGCCCAACGCGAAGGACGCGCCAAAGACTCGAACGACCGCACGCAAGACAGCCTTTTGAAGATGTTTGCCATGGCAGGCGAGGGCGACGTTATCGACCGACTGATGCAGCTCCATATTGTTCCGCTCTCCATCTCGTACGAATTCGACCCGTGCGATTTCCTCAAAGCCGCCGAGTTTCAGCTCAAGCGCGACAACCCCGACTATAAAAAGAGCAAGAGCGACGACCTGCTGAACATGCAAACCGGACTAACCGGAAAGAAAGGACACGTCCACCTGCAAACCGCCCCGTGCATCAACGAGCAATTGGCACAAATAGACCGTTCGCAGCCTAAACACGAACTCTACGCCGAGGTGGCCGCCCTCATCGACCGAGCCATCCATGCAGCCTACCATATCTATCCGGTCAACTACATCGCCTACGACCTGCTTTCGGACACCGACACTTACACCGACCGCTACACGCGCCAAGAGTGCCATCATTTTGCCGACTACCTCTACCACCAGCTGGCACGCATCAACCTCCGGGACAAAGACATTCACTTCTTGCGCGAAAAAATACTGCAAATGTATGCCAATCCGCTGGTCAACCATCTCAACGCCCTTCACTCAAACAAATCATGAAACCATCCAAAGTCCTGCTGCTGCTGTTGCTCTCCGCCGTCCTGCTCATCGCCTGCGGCGACGACGACTATTACTATCCTTCGGTAAAACTGGAGTTCCTAACCGCCCGCTCCACCGCCGCGGGAACCTTAGGGACGGTCATCACCGACGAAGGCGAAACCTATCCCATCATAGAAGATCTCTCCCACACCCGCACCACCCCCGACAGCACCCTGCGCATCGTCAGCAACTACGAAGTGATAACCACCTCCGAAGGCACCCAAGGAGTGAAGCTCTACGCGCTCGCCGCCGCCCTCTCCCCCCTGCCCAAACCGGCCGACGCATTCCAAGAGGGCGTCAAACACGACGCGGCCGAGGTCACCAGCATCTGGGCCGGTCTCCACTACCTCAATATCCTGCTCGATCTGAAAGCACAGAACCGCACGCACACCATCGGTTTTGTCCAAGAGAGCGTAACCGACAACGAAGCAACCCGTCACCGCACCGTCCACCTTTCACTCTATCACGACAACGGCGGAGACGTGCCCGCCTACAGCCGTCGCGTATATGCCTCCGTGCCGCTGCAACCCTACTATACCGAAAACATCCGTCAGCTAACCGTTCTCTTTGAATATACCACCTATGAGGGAGAACAGAAGCAATACCAAGTAGAAATTGTGCCGTAGCGGCCTGCCATTCAAAAACATTTTTTTACCTTTGAGGCACATTTAATGAAAAACATAGATGGCCATGAAAAACGTATCCCTGCTGTTGCTCCTTGCGGGCAACCTTTTCACCCTGTCGGCGCAATCGCTGTCCGACTCCATCGTTGCGAACTTCCATCTCTTGGAACAGATTCCACAAGAGAAGCTCTACCTGCATCTGGACAAGCCCTATTACAGCGCCGGCGAGAAGCTTTGGTTCAAAGGTTATCTGGTGAATGCCACCACCCACCAAGCCACGCCCAACCAGTACATTCTGGCAGAACTCATCAACCAATCGGATTCGGTTATTGAGCGCAAGAAAATCAGGCGTGACACGCTCAACCACTTTGCCAACCGTTTCGACCTCCCCGCCTCGCTTCCCGCCGGAAACTACTACGTGCGGGCATACAGCGACTACATGCGCAACGGTTCGCCCGAGTTTTTCTTCACCCACGATGTAAAAATCGGCAATGCCATCGACAATGCCATCACTTCGACCATTCACTATGTAGAAAAGGAAGGCCATCAATATGCAGCCGAAATCCGTTTCCTCGACGAGCAACAAAAACCGCTCACCGGCATTGACATGCGCTACCACTACACCGTAGGCAGCGACCAGACGAAACACGGACGGGTCACCACAAACAAAGAAGGCACCGTGAACATTCCGGTGGGCAATCTGGCCATCCCCTCGAAACGTCGGTTAGACATCGAATTCGACGATTTGATTTACGTCTGCAAGCGAACCTTCTATCCGCCCGTCAACACCCACCAATTCGACGTCACCTTCTTTCCCGAAGGGGGCGCATTGCTGGCACTCCGCCAGCAACGCATCGCCTTTAAGGCGCAAGGCGAGGACGGGTATGCCAAAGCCATTAGCGGAACGGTGCTAACAGCCGCCCAAGACACCCTCCTTCGCTTTCGCTCGGAACACGACGGCATGGGCCTGTTCACCCTGCCCACTCCCCAACCGGGTGCCACCTATTACGTGGAGGCCACCTCCGCCGAAGGCATCACCAAACGGTTCACCCTTCCGCCGGTGGAGACCAAAGGCGTTTCACTTTCGTTGGCCTACAGCAAGCGAGCCATCCATTACCAGGTTCAACAAACCGACTCCACGGCGTGGCAACCGCTCCTATTGGTCGGGCACACACGCGGAAAACTCTCCATCCTCCATCCCATCGAAAAAGAGAACGTCCAGGGCATCATACTGCCCGAACAGCTCCAAAGCGGCATCGCACACTTCATGCTGGTAGACCCCCGGGGCGGCGTGTTGAGCGAACGTCTGCTCTTTATACCCGAACAGACGGCGCATCAATATACCCTGGCCACCGACAAGCCTCATTACGGCATGCGCGAGAAGGTCACGCTGCAACTCTGGCTGAAAGATAGCCAAAACCGCCCCGTATCGGGCGACTTCTCCATTGCCGTCACCAATCGGGCAAAGGTGCAGCCCGACAGTTTGGCCGACAACATCTGCTCCAACCTGCTGCTCACCTCCGACCTGAAAGGAACCATCGAAAACCCGGGCTACTACTTCTTAAACCAAGAAGCCAAAACACTCCATCACCTCGACTTGGTGATGATGACCCACGGCTGGCGCCGCCATCACATCACCAACGTCACCCGAATAACCCCGCCCGCGCTTCGCTACTACATGGAAGAGGGACAAATCATCAGCGGCCACGTAGAAGGATTGTGGGGCAACGACGTAAAGGGCGGCATCGTCTCGCTCATCAACCCCATCAACCGCGCGGTGCTCCGCGACACCACCGACGCACACGGACGGTTTCTCTTTAGCACCGTCTTCCGCGACAGCGCCACCTACATGGTGCATGCAACCACCCGGAAAGGCTCGCGCAAGATTGGCATTGAGATGGACAAACCCGTTTTTCCCCAAGCGATGCACAAGGGACCCTACGGCAAAGAGCATCTCTTTGGCCGGATGCACGACTACCTCTCTGCCGCCCGCGAACAATACTTTCAACAGGGAGGCGAACGCATCTACCATCTCAAAGAGGTGTTAGTCACCGCCCGTCGCCGGGCGGCCTCTAACCGCAGCATCTATGAAGGCACCAGTCATATCATGCCCAGCATCACTGCCCAAGAGATAGAGCGATTAGGGGCATCCTCGGCCTTCGATGCGCTCACCCGACGCATGCCCAACATCAGTATCCATTCGGTGGGAGACATTGATCAGGCTATCTTTTACCGAAGAAAAGGGCCGGCGTATGTGATCATCAACGATCTGGTATATAGACCCTCCGAGGCGTTTGTCGCGCTGGAAACCCTGCGGGCGGAAGATATAGAAACCATGACCATGTTAAGTGATTTCGACCGACTTAAGCTAAGTTCGCGAGGAGTAGACGCCGCCATCTCCATTCGGTTGAAACCCACAGCCACGCATCGTCCCAAGGAGCCGGTAGGCTTCATCCTGTACCGCCCGCCGATGGGTTTTAGCGACCAAGTGGAGTTTTACAGCCCCACCTATGCCACGCCCGCCCAACGGAACAGTGGCAAGCTCGACAACCGAACCACTCTCTACTGGAATCCGGCCGTCCGGTTGGATGCCGAAGGCAAAACCACCCTCACCTACTACATGCCCGACAACGATCAGCCCCAAACGGTGGTCGTGGAAGGCATCGACACCGGGGGACGAGCCTGCCGCATCACGCACACGATCAATCGATAGGGCGGAGATGCCTGCCTGTTGGAGGTTTGCGCAGACGGAGCGTGTGAGTACACCCCCTTTTCTCCCTTCGTCTTCTTCTTCAAGAAAATTGAAACAACAATGATGACTCACCTACTTCCAAACACTCCGTTGCGGGGAATTATTCCGCCGCTTGTCACCCCTTTGCTCGATAACGACACGCTCGATGTCGAAGGACTCGAACGCCTCATTGAACGCCTCATCGCCGGCGGCGTACACGGCCTGTTCATTCTCGGTACCACCGGCGAGGCGCAAAGCATCAGCTACCAGCTGCGCCGGCAAATGATTGAAGAGACCGCGCGCATCAACCGCGGACGCCTGCCGCTATTGGTTTGCATCTCCGACACCAGCATCACCGAAAGCCTCAACCTGGCTCGGCTGGCCGAGCAACAGGGCGCCGATGCCGTAGTCTCCGCCCCGCCCTACTACTATGCCCCCAGCCAAGTGGAGCTGGCCGAGTTCTACCTCGATTTGGCCGAACGGCTGCCGCTTCCGCTCTTTCTCTACAATATGCCCAGTCACACCAAAGTGAGCTTCGACGCCGCCACGGTGCGCGCCATTGCCCGCCACCCACGGGTGATTGGATTCAAAGACAGCTCGGCCAACGCCGTCTATTTCCAGAGCGTGATGACGGCCATGAGCGACCGCCCCGACTTTGCCCTGCTGATGGGACCGGAAGAGATCACCGGCGAAGCGGTGCTGATGGGTGCCCACGGTGGCATCAACGGCGGGGCCAATATGTTCCCCCAGCTCTACGTACATCTGTATGAGGCGGCCGCCTGCGGCAATCTCGAAGAGCTGCGCCGGCTCCAACGCATTGTGATGCGCATCTCCTCGACCATCTACACCGTAGGCCGGTTCGGCAGCAGCTACCTCAAGGGGGTGAAATGCGCCCTCTCGTTACTGGGCATCTGCAACGATCACATGGCCGCTCCCTTCTACAAGTTTAAAGAACCCGAGCGCGAACGGGTGCGCCAAGCCATCATCGACATCCTCAAAGAGAAGCTATGAACACCCTCGACTTGATCATCTTCGCCTTCTTCACCGTCGGCATTGTGGTGGTGGGCTGTTCGTTCTTTCAAAAGAAGCGCACCACCGACGAACTCACCGCCGCCGGACGCTCCCTGCCCGGCTGGGTGGTGGGCATGAGCATCTTTGCCACCTACGTGAGCAGCATCAGCTATTTGGCCAATCCGGGAAAATCCTATATGAGCGATTGGAACGCCTTTGTCTTCAGCCTGTCCATTCCCATCGCCTCCTATTTTGCCGCGAAATATTTCGTGCCGTTCTACCGCAGCTTGGGCAGCGTCTCGGCCTACTCCTATCTGGAGACGCGGTTCGGCCCGTGGGCACGCGTGTATGCCTCCACCTGCTATTTGCTCACGCAATTGGCTCGCACGGGCGCCATCCTCTATCTGTTGGCCTTGCCCATGAATCAATTGCTCGGCTGGGACATGAAAGCCATCATTGCCTGCACCTCGCTGCTGATTTTGGTTTACGCCTTGGCCGGCGGCATCAAGGCCGTGATTTGGACCGAGGCCATCCAAGGCTTCATCCTCATTGCCGGGGCGTTGGTTTGCCTGGGGGTGCTGCTCTTCTCCATGCCCGAAGGGCCGAAGCAGTTTGTCGATATTGCCATCCAGAACCATAAGTTTTCGCTCGGGAGCTTCGGAGCCAGCCTGTCCGACTCCACGTTTTGGGTTTGCCTCATCTACGGGGTGTTTATCAACCTGCAGAATTACGGCATCGACCAAAACTACGTGCAACGCTATCTAACGGCCAAAGATACCAAGAGCGCCAAGTTCTCGGCGCTCTTCGGAGGTTATTTATACATACCGGTATCGGCCGTCTTCTTCCTGATCGGCACCGCCCTCTACACCTTCTACAAGGTGCAGCCCGACTTGTTGCCGTCCGGGGTTACGGGCGACGCGGTCTTCCCCCATTTCATTGTCCACCAGCTGCCTCACGGGTTGATCGGGCTGCTGATAGCCTCCATCTTTGCCGCCGGCATGAGCACGGTGGCCACCAGCATCACCAGCTCGTCTACCATCTTGCTGACCGACTACTACCGCCGCTTTTTCCGCCGGAATGCCGACGAACGGCAGTCGGTGCGTATGATTTATCTCTTCAACGTGCTGGTGACGCTCTTGGGATGCTTGGTGGCCTTCGCTTTCCTGCAGGTGAGCAGTGCGCTGGATGCGTGGTGGGCACTCTCGTCGATTTTCAGCGGTGGCATGTTGGGATTGTTCCTGCTTGGCTACATTTGCAAGAAGGCGCGCAATGTCGATGCCATTCTGGGCACCGTGTGCGGAGTCATCGTGATTGCATGGATGAGTCTCTCGCCCCTCTTCTTTACCCAAGGGAGCTATTTGAGCGAGTTTCGCAGTCCGTTGCATGCCAACCTGACCATCGTCATTGGCACGGTGGTGATTTTCTTGGTGGGATTCCTCCTGGCCGGGCGGCACAAGGCGCAAAAGGTGAGCTAAGCGGAGTGCGGGTGATTTCGCCGGTATTCACCGGGAGTCACCCCCGTGAGCCGTTTAAACAAACGGGTGAGGCTGATGGTAAATTCAAATCCCACCTGCCGGGCAATTTCATGGATGCCCAACGAACTCTCCGCCAGCAGCTTGGATGCCCGGCGAACGCGGATGTGATCGAGGTAGTCCTGCATACTGGCGCCCGTGAGCAGGTGAAAGAAGACGGAAAGATGTGAACTGGGAATCTCCAGTTCTTGGGCTATTACAGCCTGAACATCTCCCTGGTTCATCAGACGGAGCATCTCGTCGAGCAGCGCCACCCCGGTGGGCGAAGTCGACTCCAGCAGCGTCTCTAAGGGATATTGCGGATCTCTTTTCATTTTATTTTTTTGTTTGTGGCTGCAAAAGTAGCAATTAATCGGGTAACTCCGTTCAAAGAGACCCCATAAGGTCGACCTTGGTAAGCGCCTTGCGTTAAAGACACTCACCAAGGTCGGCCGCGGGATGCCCACCCAGTTAAAGGCGCTCACCAAGGTCGGCCGCGATAAGCCCACCCAATAAAAGGCGCTCACCAAGGCGGGCAGTGAGATGCCTATTAAGTAAAAGGCGCTCACCAAGGTCGACCGGGGTAAGCCTATTAAGCAAAAGGCGCTCACCAAGGCGGGCAGGGAGATGCCCGCCCAATGAAAGGCGCTTACCAAGGCTGGCCGGATGGAATCACCTCCTGGGGTGCGGACACAAAAAAGCCCCGGGGCAAACTGCCTCGGGGCTTTCTAATGTCATCTTCCGCAAAGAGCTTATGCCTTCACACCGTTGTATTCGTCGGAAACGGTCAGTTTCTTACGCCCTTTGGCGCGACGGGAGGCCAATACGCGACGTCCGTTGGCGCTGGCCATTCTTTCACGGAATCCGTGCTTGTTTTTCCGCTTTCTGTTCGAGGGTTGAAATGTTCTTTTCATTACGTTATCTTGTTTTTTATATTATTATTCCCATTTCCTGGAATGTCGGGCTGCAAAATTAGGGAGTTTTTCCAAATAAACCAACGATACCTGCTTTTTATCTCCAAAGATTTTGCTCCTTTTGCTCATTTCCTTACTTTTGCAGCCTATTTATCCCTTATAATTAAAACTTTAGACGATATGATTAATGCCCAAGACATTAAAAACGGAACTTGCATCCGCATGGACGGCAAGCTCTACTTCTGCATCGAGTTTCTGCATGTAAAGCCCGGCAAGGGGAACACCTTCATGCGTACCAAACTCAAAGATGTGGTTAGTGGATACGTGATTGAACGCCGCTTCAACATTGGTGAAAAGCTCGAGGATGTGCGCGTGGAGCGTCGTCCCTACCAATTCCTATATAAAGAAGGTGAAGACTACATCTTTATGAATCAGGAGACCTTCGATCAACATCCCATCGCCCACGATTTGATCAACGGCGTAGACTTCCTGTTGGAAGGGATGACGCTCGAGGTGGTTTCCGATGCTTCGACCGAAACGGTGCTCTATGCCGACATGCCTATCAAAGTGCAGATGAAGGTGACCTACACCGAACCGGGCATGAAAGGCGATACGGCCACCAATACCCTCAAACCGGCCACCGTGGAGTCGGGCGCCACCGTACGGGTTCCGCTCTTCGTCAACGAAGGCGAAACCATTGAAATCGACACGCGCGACGGTTCGTATGTAGGTCGTGTGAAAGCATCCTAAGTGCGTTATTCGCTCCTTATTCCCGTCTACAATCGTCCCGATGAGGTGGACGAACTGCTACAAAGTCTCACCGACCAACACTTCAAAGACTTTGAGGTGTTGGTGGTGGAAGACGGGTCCACACTTCCCTGCCTTTCTATCGTTGAAAAATACACCCGTTTACTCCCCGTCCACTATTTAGCACAACCCAACGGCGGCCCCGGATCAGCCCGCAACTTTGGAGCCGCACATGCCAAGGGCGATTACCTGCTTATTCTCGATTCGGATTGCCTCGTTCCCCGGGATTACCTCACGGCCATAGAACAGGAATTGCGCCGCGCTCCCGTCGATGCTTTCGGCGGACCCGACCGTGCCCACGAATCGTTTTCGCCTATTCAGAAAGCCATTAACTACTCCATGACCTCGTTTTTCACCACCGGAGGCATCCGGGGAGGCAAACGAAAGATGGACCGGTTCTTTCCGCGCAGCTTCAACATGGGCGTGAGAGGCGAGGTATACCAGGCGTTGGGAGGATTCTCCGCGATGCGTTTCGGCGAGGACATCGATTTTAGTATTCGCATCCTCGAGGGTGGATACAGCTGCCGGTTGTTTCCCGATGCCTGGGTCTATCACAAGCGCCGCACCGACCTGCGAAAGTTCTTCAAGCAGGTGCACAATTCGGGCATTGCACGCATCAATCTCTATAAGAAGTATCCCCATTCGCTCAAGATAGTGCATCTGTTGCCGGCCGCCTTCACCGTGGTTACCGCTCTTTTGCTGGCGGGCGCCCTGTGCGGCTGCCCCTACGCGCTGCTTCCCCTGCTGATTTACGTGCTGCTGGTCGGCACCGACGCCACTCTTCGGACGCGCAGCCTCATCATCGGTCTCTATTCGATAGGAACATCGCTGGTACAGCTCATCGGTTATGGCACCGGCTTCTTGCGGGCGTGGTGGCGACGTTGCCTGCTGGGAAAAAACGAGTTTGAGGCCTTCCGCAAGAGCTTCTACAAATAGGAATCCCCCGACAGGCTCGCCCGATAGGCCTGCTGCTGTTTCCGGGGTAGTTTCCGGATGACTTCATCGGCCGAATGTCTTAT
>JAISHB010000057.1 GCA_031262785.1 Prevotellaceae bacterium | reverse complement strand
CCGTTGAAGGCATCTTCGAAGCCGGTTTGACGGGAGAAATACTGATCGGTAACCAGACCGGTAGCCGGATCTATCCAATAGGGCGACTTATTAGGCATCTTACCAAATGCTTCACTGCGCACATTCGCATAGTTGTTATCGGTATTGGTTTCCGAGAAGGAGAAGTCGGCACCGAACTTCAGCTTGCGCGAAAATTGGTAGTCAATGGCTAAACTGGTATTCAAACGGGTGGTTTTCGTGCCGATGGTGGTTCCTTCGTCGGTCAGATAACCGGCCGAGAAACGATACGTAGCTTTCTCGCCACCTCCACTCATCGAGAAGTTGTTGTCCCACGAAAGACCGGTGCGACGAACCAAGCCCAACCAATCGGTATCTTGATTATACTCATTGAAATATTGCCAGTTGGGACTATATCCTATTTCAGGATTATTATATAGAAGTTCCAGCTCGGATCCGGCATTGGCAATGCCCTTATAGTTAGCCGCATTCCAGATAGCTTCCTGCATCAATGCCGTATACTCCTTACCGTTCAACATCGGGATGCTGGCCGGTTCTATACGGGTAGTAAATTTCGAGGAGAAAGAGAAATTGGTTTTTCCCACCGAGCCTCTCTTGGTGGTAATCATCAGCACACCGTTAGCTCCTTTGGTTCCCCAAATAGCTGTTGCGGCAGCATCTTTCAACACTTCAATAGACTGAATGTCGGTCGGCGCAATGTTCAGCAACGCACCCAAATCTTCGTCGTTTGCGGTGGCGAAGTCGAAATCGTCGTCTATTTCGTTGCTGTAAGGAACGCCGTCAATTACAATCAGCGGCTCCGACGAGGAGTTCAGTGAACTGGTTCCGCGAATGCGGATGGAGCTTTTGGCACCCGGATCACCACCACCGGTGATAATATCCACACCGCCCAACTGACCCTGCAAAGCCTCTTCAACGGTAAAGACCGGTGCGGTGGCAGTCAAATCGTCCATCTGCACGCGTTGCGTGGCCGATACCTGTTCTTTTTGGCTGATACCCATCGTATTGCGTTCAATACGTTGAGCCACCACTTCTACATTGTCCAGCGTAGTAGCATCGCTCACCATGGTCATATTCAGGGTGCGTTGCCCGGAATACTTCACACGTTCGGTTTTCATACCGATGTAAGAGAAGACAACGGTCATGTTTTTCTCATCAGAAGGGATTCGCAAGTTGTAAGCCCCTTCGGCATCTGTAATCACACCGGTAAGTGTACGGTTCTGGCTATTGACAATCGTTACATTCACACCAATCAGTCCGTCCAGCTTTCCGTCGTATTCTTCTGTTACCTTACCGGATAGAATGGTCTGTGCCCATGCATCTCCCGAAATAAGCAGAAGCATGACGATAAGTATATATTTCAAATTCTTCATAACTATATTTTAAAGAGTTGCATCGATAAAATGGAAACAGCCATCGCTATAGGCAAAAGGGAAATAGGCATATTCCGAGATGACCTTGCCGACGGTGGCACGTCCTTCTATTTGTACGCTCATTCCGGTTCCATTATCGGTGTAAATTAAGTGATTGTCGCCTGCCGTTACATAGGTTCCACTCTTGAAGTCCGAACCGGGATAGGGATATACGGTAAACAGATTGCCCGACGAGGTGATGAAATAAGCGTTCACATAGTTCCTCAACAAGTCTTGATCCGTCACCGTGGCTGCACCTAACGTGCCGTCGGGATTAACGGTTGCGGTAATACCCGGAATGGTGCCGGCCTCCAATCCGCTCTTCACCGCTTCGTTCGTAGGAATAAAAGCAATGAAGCGTCCGTAGAGCGATATAATGGAATTGTTCATGCGCAGTCCGGCTTTATCCAATAGTTGTGCAAAGAGATAATAGGTATACTTCGAGTCGTTGTTCGAACCCAAAGCATATTGCAAACCGTCGCTATTTTCGGCACGGAACAGCACACTACTCTCATACTCATACGATTTTCCGTTGTTCCAAGGCGTATCGTTGCTGATCTCTTTGAAAGAGACAAACGGATTACCCGTATAAGCGGGATTGGCATATTGGGTGAAATCGGCACTGCTGCATATCGTTCCATCTTTTATATACCAATAGTTGAACGCACTTTGCGTAGGTACTATTTGCGTGCCGCTGCTCTTGAGCGAAGCGACTCCGTTGGCCGTGTGCATAGTTACAATCGAGACATCTTCCGTTGAAGAGACATCTTCCCAACCGCTTTCACCCTCTTTTTGCAAGGTGGGTTCTCCTGCTACCTCATTCAGATAGATGCCTTCGTCCTCGAATTGTGTATTGGAAGGTATCAGTGTCACAAAGTCGGCATCATTAGAGGCCAGCGAGTTGATCAATCCGGATCCGTGAAGCACATACAGATAGTAGGCATACTTTTTATACTGAAAAGCCGGACCCACCACCGAAGCAAACAACGGAGGCGTGTCCATCGAGTTAATTCCATAGAAGTTGCCGTTGACACACATCGCCTTGTCCGTGAGCGACCAGGCATCTACATTATAGGGATTCTTGAAAGAGTTGACGGCCGTTCCGTTGGCTATTTCTTCGGGGAAAATCATTTCACCGGCCGATGCATATTGCAGGAGCAAATAGTTCATGACCAACGGGTCGATGTCGGTAAGTGACTGATAGCCTCCTTTTTGCCAATAGCTTGCATAGAAAGCGGCGAGTGCCTGATTGGAGGGAGCCAATACCGAATAGGACTGGGACATCAAGCTGCTAATGAGACGATAATTGGGCACCGGCCATTCCACTTCGATGCGTGGAAGAGCATCCCCATTGGTCACATAGAAGAGCGAGTCGGCACCCAGGGCAGCCCCAAAGTCTTTAGAGAGTTGACTGTCGTAGACATATTGCCGGTAGCTGTCGTACAAGCTATAGAACATGGAGTAGTTGGGATTGCTCTTCATCACCGTGGCAATGGTCTCTAACGGTTCCAACACCCGATCGATGTCATAGATATAACCGTTATCGGCCAGAATAGCATATTCGTTTACGCTGGCATTGGAAACATTGAAGCCGCCGCCCTCACCCGTCCAGGTTGAGTTGGGGTAGAAATATTCGTAATTCCGTTTGGCATCGATATGCTTGGTATCAAAAAAGTAGGAAGAGAAAACCGGAACAAAGCGTTCGAAATGATACACCATGTGTCCGTCTTCTATCGCTGCAGCATTTGCGCTGCGGGAGCGAAACTTATAATACATCCCCTTATTCACATCGCCGTCTTCAGCACTCTCGCCATCCCCGTGGGGGCGGTAATTTGCCATTTGACCCTTATTATACGTATAGTATAACAAGTGGAAGCCTATCAGCTTCTGTAACTCGGCCAAATCCATATTATCCACACCCGAATAGTTGTGCGAACGTAAATATGCATTAAACACATCATCTTTGGGAGCCATCACGGTCACGATGGCCTTCCCTTCTAACAATTGACGAAAACCCGCACGCTCGGCACCGGCCAAGAAGAGAGAGTAGTTCCCATCGTTTTTCAGTACTTCCCAAGCATTCCCCTTCAACCACGAAGGGGCTTCATAGTGTTCCGACAATTTGTCGGTACAAGCAAAAAGCAGCAGGGAGAGAGATAACATACAAAGCACTTGTCGTATCCCCCTTGTGGCAGTTGTCACAATACGTTCAATCGGACAAAAATGCTTTGAAAAATGCTCTTCAATCGGATCATGAATGAGCAGAGCTTTTCGGTGTAAGATTCCCATAAAGTTATAAATATTGTATGAAATAATGTACGCAAGTTTAACAAAGTCAATGGTCGTTATCGGACACAATCGTTTTGTTGCGCAAATGTAAGTAGCCCCGTACTACGTCAAACTACTATTTCTGGTGAAAACATTAATGTTTTTGATTTTATTTAGGATTTCTTAGGTAAACGGAATGAGTACAAATTCATTCACGCGAACAGACCTTTCGTCTATTCTTCCTGAGAATTGGTCTCCCGGCCGAAAGAACGATATTCCATCGGCGTGTATCCGGTACGCTTCTTAAACATGGAAAAGAAGTGCTCGGTCGATTTATAATCCAGCATAAAGGAGATCTCTTTTACGCTATGCGACGTGCTTACAAGCAGTTGCTTTGCTTTGCGCAATTTTAGTTCCTGGAAATATTTTGCAGGGGCATAACCGGTGTAGTCTTTAAAAACTTTTCGAAACCACGAATAGCTGATGTTGAGTTTCATGGCCAACTCCTCGGGATCGATGTCTTTAAAAACATTTTCGTTCATAATAATCTTGGCTTGTTCTACTTTTTGGTCGACATTGCCAAGCTCGTAGATTTTATTTTTGGAGATAGAGAGTATCATGCCCAGCATGTGCAACACAATGCCGCCCAGATATTGCTGCGAATAACTTTTATCGGCCTCGGCCACCTCCAGGGCACGGGCAAAGAGGCGTACAAGCTCTTCGTTCAAGCCGACTTCCAAGATTTGATTGTCTTTGCTGATAAAACCACCCCGCAACAAGTTGTCGACCACCGGCCCCTCAAATCCGATATAATATTCGTTCCAGCCTGTTTGTTGATAGGGGTGATAGGTGTGCCACTGATCGGGAAACAGAATCATCAGCCTACCGCGACACACTTGCTTTTCAGGAGTGCTTTCCGAGGAGAAAAGACCGCGTCCTTTGGTGATATATACTAATTGATATTCACCAAGTACCCGTCCTTTTTTGGCATTGAAGAAGTAACCTGAAGGATGATCTTTCAAGGGATATGGAGAATTAGGAGGTATGGATTGCAGGCCAACGGTATTGACCCATAGGCCAAACCGTCTATCCATATCGTTCACTATTAAATATTTGAATTCAACGCCAAGATCATTATAATGTGTACTCATACGAATGTCCTATATAATATTCAAAGAAGTTGATAACGTACTTCGAACCGGTGTATGAGGCAAAGATAAGCAATTATTTAAGACCGAGTGATAACTGCCGCTGTTAAATAACTATTGTTAATAAATGGATATAGCGCAAAACGCTCCCTTTTCCGGCTAACGAAACGGAAAGGTTAAAGGATTCGGTGGTTCTCTTAACAGTTCGTTTTTTTAGAGCAAGAACAAAAAGTTCTCGGGCTAACGAAAACGAAGTGTTAAAGGAACTGGTAGTTCCTTTAACACTTGATTTTTTTTGGAGCAAGAACAAAGAGTTCTCGGGCTAACGAAAATGAACTGTTAAAGGAACCGGTAGTTCTCTTAACACTTGATTTTTTTTGGAGCAGGAACAAGAAGTTCTCGGGCTAACGAAAATGAACTGTTAAAGGAACCGGTAGTTCTCTTAACACTTACATTTTTTTGGAGCAAGAAGTTCTAAAAAAAAGGGCGCATCAACCTGATACGCCCTTTTCTATTTAGATTCGGATGCTTCGCTACTTTTTAATGACGATCTTGTCGTATTGCTGCTCGGCTTTAATCTCGGTATAGCGGGGCGCGTCCATCATCTCGATTAACGCCCGCAACACAGGGCCTTCACCCATGGGATCATTCTTTTGCGTGGGACGATTGTAATAGAAAGTTAGCGAGGGCATGATGCCGGTGCCTACGCAGATGGCGGTGACGTCGCCCTCGTCGCTGATTTTGGTGAGCATTCCGCGCAATCCCTGCTCAGCCACATGAATAAAATCGGGATGCAGCCAGCCTTGCTTGACGCCGCGGGCGATGCCGAAGACAAACATGGCCGTGCCGGTAATCTCTTCGTAGGAATCTTCCTTGTCGAGCACCTGGTGCCACAAGCCGTGCTTGCCCTGATAGCGCGCCACGCCGGCGGCCTGACGGCGGAAGTTGTCAATTACGGCCTGTCGCAAGGGATGATCTTTGGGCATCACCGCCAGCAAATCGGCCTGCGCCATGAAGACCCATCCGTTGGCGCGGCTCCAATGAGCTACGCCGTGTTCTTGATTGTCGGTGTGGTAGCAATGGTAGTAGAGCTGCTTTTCGGGACACCAAAGGTAGCGGGTGTAGTTCAAGACCTGATTGGCCGCGTCCGTAAAATAGCGCTCCTCACCGGTAAATTTACCCATGCGTGCCAAAAACGAGATGGCCATGAAGGCGTCGTCAGCCCAAACCGTGTTGACATGCGGCCAGAGACGGGCGATGGTGCCGTCTGCCAAACGGGGTTCGCCGTAGTTGAGGTGATCGGCCGTCTCGTTGATGTAGCGCAGGAAAGCTTCGGAAGGGTGTTTCTGCTGCAACTCGATGAGCGAGGCGCCCATCGGGCCGTTGTCGTCGAGCCGTTTGCCCCGGAAAATCATATGCCAACTCAGGTTCCGGATGGCGCTCCATCCTCCCTTTTTGAAAGCGGCCTCGTACTGGCGGCGGAAGAAGTCGAGATTGCCTTCGTTGAAGACGAAATTCATGTTCTTCAAAACCGATTGTTCGTACTTGGCCTCGCCGGTCTTGGCGGCCAGCTCCATCAGGGCGATGTTGGTCACGCCGTTGGTGTAGTGCCAGTTGTTATACTTGCAGGCCACCCGCACATCCATGTTGAGCGGCAGCTCTTTGACCGACTTATAAATCTCGCCGGTCTTGGCGTTCTTAAATTCGTAGGTGGTGCTTGCCAAGATGCGGTCGGCTATCTTCACGGCGGCTTCCCGTGCGGTCATCTTCGTTTGGGCACAGAGGGGACCGGTTGCCAGCAGCAGGGCAACCAAAAGGATTATTTGCTTCATATTCTTATCGGAATTAATGGCTAAAGAGAATTATTTGGGCAGATGGAAGGCTACCGTCAGTTCGCGCATCTGTTCCCGGGTCATACCGTCGGGTTCGAAGCCCATGTTCTTGGCAGCGATGTAGATAAGCGCCGATTTGTTCAGCACATCCACCTGATCGAAGGCGGCCATGATGTCGGTATCAATGGCAAAGACACCGTGCTTCTCCCACATGGCCACATCGTAGTCGTCCAGCGCCGCAATGGTAGCATCGGCCAATTTCACCGAGCTGGGCAGTTCGTAGGGAATAATTCCTACCCCACGCGGGCAAAAAGCTTTTGTTTCGGGAATCATGCTCCAAAGCAGGTTGGTCGCCACATCTTTTTCCAAGTATTTCTTGCTGTGCGTCATGGCAATCAGCTCGATGGGGTGCGTGTGCAACGAAGCTTTGTAGGGCGAGCCTTTGGCAATGAGGTGATTGTGCACCGACAGGTGCGAGGGGAGTTCCGAAGTGGGCTGCACCTCCTTATCGGCAATAATCACATACGAGGCACAGTCATCCAGGATGCGGATAACCGATCCGTTGTCCATCGGCCAGCGGGCAAGGTCGCGCATGCGCCGGTTAGTTCCTTTGCAGAAGAAGTAACACCCTTTGAGGTGGGGTAAGGTAGTGCCAATGGGTTTGATTTCACTCAGGGCGGGCAACGCACGCAACGCATCGTCGACATACTCGGTGATGTTCACCGTGATGTTGCCTCCGTTGCGTTCGGCCCACCCTTTTTGCCAGAGGTATCCGGCAACTTCCGCTACCTGACCTACTTGGTAGGCCAGGGCGGGACGGTTGGTTAAGATGGAATTCATCTATATTTCTGTTGGAATGATAAGTAAAGAGATTCGTTAAGCAGCAGGGTTGGCAATGGCCATCAGAATAATCGAAGAGATGAGTACCAGCAACCCGACAATCAATACCGTCACGGTTTTGGTTCCTACACCCTTCCACTCTTTGAGCCAAATACCCCAGAGGTTGCTGAAGGTGACATTGAGCGACATCAAGATTCCCCACGAAAAGGCCAAGAGTACCGGGCTTCCCGTCAGGAAGCTTTTGCCCATTTCAAAACCGAAGAATTGCGAATACCACAAGCCGCCGGCCAGGGCGCAAAACAGCAGGTTATTCATCAGTACGTTCCCTTTCACCGAGAAATACTCTTTGCCCGTCTTGTTCTTGATGTTCTGTCCGATGCAATAGCAGGCATTGGCCACAAAGCCGCCCAGCGTCACCAGCAAGATGGAGGGAAGTCCGGCATAGAGCGCATCCACGCCGTTGTCCAGCAACACTTTTTTAATGGGGGCACCGGCTTCCAACCCTAAGTTGAAGCAGGCGCTCATCACACCCGAAAGCAGGGCAATCAGCAAGCCCTTCTTCAGGGCAAAGTCTTTCACCGCCTTGCGTTTCTCCTCTTCCGAGAGGTTTTGTGCCTTCAGGGCACCGGCATAGCCAATGATGGAAATGCCGGCCAACATGATGGCCACGCCCACCGTCAACAACAGGGTCAGCGGCTTGGCTTCGGGAAAGAGCGAAGGAAGCAGCGGCGGTATCAGCGTACCAAAGGCCGAGCAGGTGCCCAAGGCAATGCTCTGTCCCAAAGCTACGCCCAAATAGCGCATACTCAATCCGAATGTTAGACCGCCTATGCCCCAAAGCACGCCGAAAAAGATGGTCTTGAGGATGGCCGACGAATCGGCCGTGCCGATAACAGCAAACAGGTTCTGTCCTTCGGGAATGGCCAAGAGTGCTCCCAGCAGCGGAAACACCAACCAGGCAAACAGGCCTTGGGTGAGCCAAAAGCTCTCCCAAGACCATTCTTTTACTTTCTTAATCGGCACATACGAACTGCTTTGTCCGAAGCTGCCGATGGCGATGATAAGCAAACCGATGAGTAGTTCCATAAGGGCTTATCGTTTCGAGGTAACCTCGCGTTCGTACTGTTCAATCTCGCCGATAAACTCCTCACCCACGGGCACGTTGTTCTTCAAGCAGAACATGTCCCACACGGCGTTCCAAGGCAACGACTTGGCTTCTTCGAGCAGTGCCAGACGTTGGAAGCCCTGTCCGGCTGCCTCGTAGGCACGCAACGTTTGCAGCGGCTCAAGCAGGGCTTGCAGCATACATTTCTGCGTGGCACGGCTGCCGATCACATAGGCACCGATGCGGTTGATGGAGGCATCGAAATAGTCCAGCCCGATGTGTACGCGGCTGAGGGCATCGCAACGGACAATCTCTTTGCAGAGGTCGAGCGTGTCGTCGTTCATGATGGTAACGTGGTCGCTGTCCCAACGCACGGGACGGCTCACGTGCAGCATAATCTCGGGGATGAAAAGCAAGAGTGAAGAGAGTTTGTCGGCCACGCTTTCGGTGGGATGGAAGTGACCGGTGTCGAGGGTCACGATTTTCTGGCGCGTGGCACCGTAGGCAATGTAGAAATCGTTCGATCCCACGGTGTAGCTCTCCAGTCCGATGCCGAACACCTTCGACTCCACACAATCTTTCATGTTTCGGTAGTCCGTGGCGAATATCTCGTCGAGCGATTGTTTGAGCAGGTCGCGATACAACATACGGTTCACCGTGATGTCTTTGCTGCCGTCGTGTACCCACAGGTTCATGATACAGGGATCGCCTTGGCGACGTCCCATCTCTTCGGCCACGGCGCGACACCGTTTGGTGTGCTCTATCCAGAAATCACGAATCCCTTTGTCGGGATTGGCCAGGGTGAGGTCGCCGCTCTTGGGATGCGAGAAGGAGGTGGAGTTGAAGTCGAGCTTCATGCCTTGCTCGGCTGCCCACTGCATCCAACTCTCGAAATGTTTGGGTTCCACTTGGTCGCGATCCACAAACTGACCGCCGAAGTCGCCGTAAATCTCATGCAGATTCACGCGGTGGGTGCCGGGAATGTAGCTGGCCGCTTTGAGCAGGTCGGCACGCAGCTCTTCCATGTTGCGGGCTTTGCCCGGATAGTTGCCGGTGGTTTGAATGCCACCCGTCAATTCGCCGGCCGACTCAAAACCGGCCACATCATCTGCCTGCCAGCAATGCAGCGACAGGGAGATGTTTTGCAAGGCTTCCATGGCCTTGTCTGCGTCGATGCCGATAGCGGCATAACGCTCTTTGGCTACTTCGTAGCCTTTTAGAATTAATGCTTCTTTCATATTCTGTTTTTGATATTATAATGATGGATTCGTTTCGTTCTGCTTGATAGGGAGACGCACAGGCAGGCCATTAGTACGCACACGCCGGAGGAAGTTTTGATTTTACAACTTCTCAAACCGCTTGTAGGCCTCTTCCCAAACGGTCGCCTCCTGCGGTTGGTAGGTTTTCAACGGGATGGAGTCGTGGATGAGGCGCCGCATGGAGGCCACATCGGTGGCCGCTCCGGCAGCCAGCGCCTGCAGCATGATGTTGCCGATAGCCGTGGCCTCCGAGGGGCCGGCAATCACCGGCAAGGCAAGGGCGTTGGCCGTCCATTGGTTGAGCAAATCGTTCCGGCTTCCTCCTCCAATCACATGCAGCACCTGCAGCGGACGGGGCGAGAGGCGGCGCAGGTTGTCGAACACTTGACGATACCTGAGCGCCAGACTTTCGAAGATGCAACGCACCACTTGTCCACGCGTGGCCGGAACGGGTTGTCCGGAGGCCGCGCAGTAGTTGCGGATAGCCTCTTCCATACAAGGGGGATTGGCAAACCGCGCATCGTCAGGGTTGATGAGGCTGCGGAAGGGTTCGGCCACGCCGGCTTCGGCAATCAGTGCGGCATAGTCGGTCTCTTCCCAGTCGGCACGGCAGCGCTCGAGGAGCCACATGCCGCAGATGTTCTTCAACAGGCGAATGGTGCCGTCTATGCCTCCTTCGTTGGTGAAGTTGAGGGCTTCGGTCTCGGGGGTAATCACGGGCGCATCGGTTTCGATGCCCATCAGCGACCACGTACCGCTACTCAGATAGGCGAAGTTCTTATCCAATGCCGGCACGGCGGCCACGGCCGAGGCGGTGTCGTGACCGGCCACGGCAATCACCGGAACGGCGCCCAGTCCGGTCTGCGCCTGCAACTCTTTAGACAAAACGCCCACGCCGGTGCCGGGCTGTACAAAGCGCCCGAAGTTTTCCTCGGTGAGACCAAGCGAGGCAAGTAGTGCCGGCTCCAGCCGACGGGTAGCAGCATTGACTAATTGTGCGGTGGTGGCAATGGTGTATTCGGTGACCATCTCACCGGTAAGCAGGTAACTCAAGGCATCGGGCATGAAAAGTATCTTGTCGGCAGCTTCCAAGAGGCTGTCGTCCCCACGCCGCAGCGTATCCAGCTGAAAGAGTGAATTGAAGTTCATCACCTGAATGCCGGTCCAGCCATACACCTGTTGGGCGGGCACGCGGGCAAAGAAAGCCTCGGGTGCTCCCACGGTATGCGGATCGCGATAGGCGCGCGGTTGACCCAGCAGCTGTCCGTCCTTACCCACAAAGACGAAGTCGACACCCCACGTGTCGATGCCGATAGAGACTATTTCGGTATCTTCCCTGCGGGCGGCAAGCTTCAATCCCTCCACAATGTGACGGTAGAGTTCGTAAATATCCCAATAGAAACGCCCGCCCACTTCGATGAGATGGTTGGGGAAACGATTCACTTGGCTGAGTTCCAGCCCTTGGGAGGTGAAAGTACCTAAGATGGTGCGTCCACTGGTGGCGCCTAAGTCGACGGCGAAAAAGCTCTGTTTCATGAAGATGCGTTGGTTATGAATGAGGGGTTGCGGGATGTGAAATGATAAGATGTGTACAGTACGTCTTACTCGCCCAGATAGAACGAGGGAACGGGAGATTGGGGATATCCCATGCTGCGGTGCATGATATAGCTGCGGTAGAGCGGGTCTTGCATGAGGGTAACGCGGCGGTCACGAGCAGGAATGTTGGTGCGGTAGATGCGCAGTTCGCCGGGCAGGGCGGTAATAACCTCCTCGCGCCAGTCTCCGTCCAAGTCTGCAATCAGTTGAATGTCGCCTTGCAGACCGGTGGTCAGGGTTTCGCCTTTCCATTTCCAAACGCTCATGCCTTGACGGGCGGCCGAGGGATTGCTCCAACGATTCGGCATCTGAAAGGTCTCCCGCAACAAGTCGGCATCCCACCATACCCAGTTGCGACAGCCGGGAACCTCTTCATTGGGAACATCTAATTTCTTCCCGTCGGCGGTGAGCAGGTATTTGTCGGTGCTGCCGCCTTTGCGGTCTTCACTGGCAAAGCACTCTAAGCCGGGGTGTGACGGCAAGAAGTCGGCCACCATGCCGTCGCCTACGTGGAAAGTGGTTTGGTTGATGCCCCAGATTAGCTTTCCGGTACGGGCATCTACGACAGAAACACCCCGACCGTCTTCCTTCTTGGGTTCACTCACCATGTAGACTTGCATCCCTTCCATGTCGGGACGCAGCTTGCAGAGATAGGCCTTGTCACTATGACCCAAGCCGGACGACCAGAGCAGCGTTCCGTTGTCATCGAGCATGCAGGAACCGAGCAGGATTTCGTCGCGTCCGTCGCCGTCCACATCACCGGTCACCATGCTGTGGGCACCCATGCTGCGCACCACGGGGTTCTCTTCGTCGCCGTCCCAACGCCATGCGCGGGTTAGTTTGCCCTCGTGCAGCATCCATGCATCCACCACCATCAGCTTATAGGTTCCGCGGGCAGCCAAGAGGTAAGGCGTCTTCCCGTCGAGGTAGGCGATGCCCATTTGATTGCGGTTCTGGCGGATGAGGTTGCCGTAGCGATCGTTGCGTTCGGGCCACGCTACGCGGGCAATCTCCTTACCGGTCATGCCATTGAGCACGGTCAAATATTCGCTGCCGGCATATACGCGGTGCTTGGCATTGCGCTTATAATCGTCTCCTGAGGTTTTCAGTGCCACCTCGGCGCATCCGTCGCCATCGAAATCATAGGCCACAAAGGGAGAATACCACACGCCGGGTTCAATGCCCAAGCCGAGGTCGTATGTCCAGAGATAGGTGCCGTCGTGCAGATAAGCAGAAATCTTATAGGTAATGCCGGTACTATCACCCGGCATTCCCGGGTCGACATTGCTGGCAGGCGTGCGGACGATATAGTCGTAATAACCGTCTCCGTTCAAATCGGCCACGGCCAGTTTGCCCACGCGAGCATTTTCGCGAATGGGGATGGAGAGGTAATTCTTCCATGCGGAGAGCAGCACAGGCAGCTTCTCCGAGGTCATCGGCTTCTTGCCTTTCACCAACGCTTCCACATAGTAGACCGCTTTCTCAAGAGGATGCTCATCGATGAAGTCACACGTCTTGGCAATGGGTTGTTTGGTTAGGCGACGACGCTTTCCATCCGCCTCACGGTAGACATGGAAAGTGGTGGAGGCATCATCCGAGGCCAACAGACGCCAACTTAGATACACTCCTTTGCCGTCTTGCGAAGGAGCTGCTGCAAGACCACGGTTTAACCGCTCCACTACCCGCTGGGCAGCAAAACCTTCCACTTTGGGCTTAGGCTCGTGAGCGGGTTGAAGAATCTCATAATAGTAGGTGCGTTCACGCGGGTCTTGTGCTTGCAAGGCTAACGAGATACAGCAGATTGCCATGCAAGAGGTGATTATTCTTTTCATTATCAAAGGGGGATTAATGTTATTTTTCAATCGGCACCAGCGTCACAGGCCCCAACAATCCACTGGGCACCGGTGTCCACTTACCGTAGTTTTCTTTCTTATAATGGATGTTCACGATATTGGTATCCTTGAATTTGCGCCACACAATGCCTTCTCTATCCATTTGGGCAATGCGGTTGGCGGGCAAGTTGGTCACTTCAATCTCAAGGAGGTTATTACCCTGCCGAATGTACCGGCCCACCAAACAGCGGAAAGGTACCGCAAATAGGGTCGCCACTGCCTGACCGTTGATACGGATGCGGGCACTTTCACGCACATCTCCCAAGTCCAACAGCCAATCGGCAGCCTCGGCAGGATTGGCAACCGTGAAGGTGGTGGTATACCGGGCTGTCCCCATGGTATTCTTCACTCCCTCCGAAGGAAGTTCTGTCCACGAGCCAAGTGCTACGCTATCCGGAACATCAGTTACCGAAGGAGTTGCGGACAGGAATTGGAAGCCCCATTGCTGTTTATAGTCGCCGGGCAACCAACTAAATGATTTCAGGTCATTTACGCTACCCGACACCATAGGATAGGGTGGCAACACATTATCCGGGAGGGCTGTTCGGAAGGTTTTTAGAATGATGCTCTCTCCGGAGGCCAGCTCCAAGTAAACCTCTGTTCGGCCGTTGTGCTGACGCAACGGTGCCAAGCCCGAGGTGCCGTTCATCGGATTATAAAACACAGCCGATGCTGCCTCTACAGCCAACGGCACCCATGCGGATACTCCATCGGCTTTCAGCGCAGAGATAAAATAGTGATTCCCATCCTTATTGATACGACGAATGGCACTCAGCCCATAGTTTGCTTTCATTGCCTCGGGAATCACTCCGGTGGCGGCCAATGTAGCAGCATAGTCACTGCCGAAGAAGACATGTCCTTTACCCGCCAGCGCTTGCAATTGCGCCAACACCTGCTTAAAGGCATCACTTCCCATCCGAAGAAATCCCGGAACATCTTCGGGGTAATGTTCCAAAAAGACGATTTTGGCACCCTCGTTGGCCAGCGTGAGCAGCTTCTGCAACACATCGGCAGGCATCAGACGGGCGGCAGGTATCACCAGCCCACTATAAGCCGTTCCGCCCGATGTGTATATCTTCCCGTTACGGCACGTGGCGGTACGGATAAAGCTATCCGAAATATAATCCATGTCATAACCCGCATTATTGATGCGGTGAACCGCCTCGATGAAACGGGGTGCACGGCTCTCCATACTGTGAATGGTAAATTGCAGCAACCGACCGCGTTGTTCGTTCCACATATCGTAAACGGGCAAGTAGACCAGAAAATCGTTGTCGGGCTTACCCATCTGCAAAAAGCTTTGGCAACGGGTGATGTAATCAAAGAATGCCGGAGCATCGCGCCAAATGTTGTTCGTCGGACTCATATCCATGCTGGCATAGAACTTCCACCCGGGCCATGCAGCCTCTTTGGGAGAATAGGTGGTGCCGTGAAAATAGACGTGATTAACACCCGAGACAAACATCAAATCGACATCAGGCTTGCATTGCGACAACGAGGTACGGAAATGTTCGGTCAACCAAGTGAAGGTTTCCGACGAAGTATAGGGCTTGCCCGCAATGTGTGCACCCGACGAGGCATATTTCAACATCGACAAATCGGAGTCGTTCTTGCGAATATAAGGAGTATCGGTGCGTAATCCTTTGATGTGAAAGTTGGAAAGACCGAAGCCCTCACATTCGGGGATGTCCACCGTGGCGTAGAGGTCGATAAGATTACCCGGCGAGCCATGCGCCTGATTACGGGTTTGAGCATGGTGCCGGTGTGCCCAGTCTGTCCATTGGCGGGTAAAGTTTTCCTGCAACAACTCACCCAGCGTTTCACGATAGTCCGACACGATGCGACGGGTAGCATCCTTGCGCTCTTTAGTCAAGAACTCGGGTAAATGATTTTCGAGCTTGTATCCGCGACGACGCTCGAACTGTTCAAACAGATCGTCTGTCCAGTCTGCCCCGTACACTTCGTAAGAGTCGTTGAAGAAATTGTGCGGATAGGGCGTATCGGTTTGGGCAAAGGCCCGCTCGAAGCGCTGCAGATAGTTAGCCACCGCCTTAGACGAGAAATGATTCATCACCCAGCCGGCACCTCCGGGGGCTGCACGCTTCACCTGTTGAAAGGTCTTTCCGCAAAAAGCGGCAATCAGATGCCACTCACCTCCGCGGGGAGCTTTCCAGTTGAGCATGCCATCGGAGTCTACTTTCGATGTCAGGTCAACGCATTTGTCGGAAGAATAGGCCATCAATCGTTGTAGCTTGGCAACAGCTTGTTGTTTGATGTCGCTCGGGATGATTTTTGTTTTCAGTCGCTCGCCTCCCTGCACAGCATACGTTTCGGTAATCAGTTTACAGGCAGCATCCTCTATGGTTACCTCCGGCCCGCCAAAAGGCCATCCGGTACCGTTATTCATATCTATTTTCATACCCAGTCGCGCTGCTTCGCTTTCGGTGTGGCGCAACAGTTGCATCCATTGGGGTGAAAGGTAGGAAACCTCGTGAGCTTCATTTCCCTGCACTCCATAGATGGGCGTGATCTCCATCGTGCCCATGCCGGCTTTGGCATACGCTTCGAGATTAGACGTGAGATTGGCGGCATCCACCGCACTGCCCATCCACCACCAGCGCGACCCGGGACGGGCTTCTGCCGTCACCGGCGGCCAGGCAGTATCCTGCGCCAGGAGGGAAAAAGTACAAAGGGCTGTGGTACAGACGACCAGTAGTTTCTTTTTCATAGATGCATTACTTTCCCAACTCCAAGCATCCCATAATAAACGGGCCGGTAGCCTTGGCATCGTTGTCGCGTATCTTTTCACCAATGTAGTATTCAAAGCTTCCGTCGCGATAGGGATTACCGCCCAAACCACCTACCTGACAACAGCGGGTGAGCGTGAGGGTACCGTTGTCTTCCACCTTGAGGAGCGTCTTTCGCAATCCCTCAAAGGCGTTCTCGGCAACGGAGCGGTACTTTTGGTCGATGTACCCTTTGTTTACGGCTTTGGCGTAGGCATACATAAATTGCGTGGTAACGGAAGCTTCGGGATAGTTTCCTTTACGCTGCGGACAATCCAGCACCTGATACCACAGCCCATCCACCTGATACTTGGGAAGCGTTTGGGCCAGCCCCTGTATGTAACCGATGATGCGGGCACGTCCTTCATGTCCTTCGGGAATATAATCAAGCACATCTACCATGGCCATAAACCACCAACCGATGCTGCGTCCCCAGAAGTTGGGCGAGTGCCCCGTTTTAGGATTAGCCCATCGCTGGCTCTTGCTTTCATCCCAAGCGTGGTGATAGAGACCGGTTTTGGCATCGTAGGTGTGTTCGTGGCAAAGGGTGAACTGCTTCACGGCCTGATCGATCCACTCGGGTTTATGGAAAGTGGCTCCGTATTGTGCCATGAAGGGCGAGGCCATATAAAGTCCGTCGAGCCACATTTGGTGTTGGTAGATGAGTTTATGCCAAAAGCCTCCTTCGAGCGTACGCGGTTGATTCTTCAGCTGACTAATGAGCAAGTCCATGGCTTTGCGATACTTCTCGTTGCCGGTCTCTTTATAGAGATAGAACAGCACCTTGCCGGAATTAATGAAGTCGAGGTTATAAGCCGCCATATTATAGAGGTGAATCTCCCCCCTGTCGTTGATGAGCGAATCGGCCCACGTTTCCACATAAGTGTAGTAGCGACGCTCGCCGGTGGCTTTCCACATTTTCAGCATGGCCAAACAGCCTACACCTTGCGAATAGCCAAAGTAGGGGCGCTTGCCATGGTCGAGCATGTAGGCTTCGGGGAACCGTTGCATTTCCGAGTCGGCAAACCATTGGGCATACGACGGTTCGGTAGCAGGAAGGGTAACTTGGGCTTCGAGGTTGACAGGAAGCGTCAACACCAAGAGAGACAGCATAAATCCGATTAATTGTTTCATGGTAGTGTATGAATTAATGAAGCATAACATATCATGCACAAAAATAGGGCATCCGTGAGAATGCCCTTCTTGGCTTTTTGATAGTTTTCTTATAGCTTTTGGTTTTCTTCCCGGGCGGGACGGGGGATTCAACCTTTAGAATCGTACGCCAACGGTCAGGGATACCTGACTCTTACTCGTGTTCACCTTCGTGGCTTGCGGGGTCACTAATGCTATGCCGTTGCCTTCGGCAAACTCGTTGTAGAAAGGATAGAAATCGGACGAGTAGGTTTGATACTTATAGGCAAGATCGGCATAGAACGACGAGCCGCGATAGCCGATACCCAACGTGTAGGTATTCATCTCCTTCGTATTCGTGAAGTCGGTGTCGGTATTGAGCGAGTTTATCGGAAGCACCTTCACCGCATCGTTCCGATGGAGGGCGGTACTATAGTTATAACCCACCCGCAGGGCAAAGGAAGAGACCGGTTTATATTCAGCCCCCACCCGCAAGGTATGCACCCCTTGCAGGTTTCGGGCGGCCTGATTGGTTTCCTGTTCCATCTTATCCCCTTCGGGGTAGCGGAACTTCAGGGTGGAGTAGTCTTCGTATTCATACTCGGCACCCAGCGCCAAGGAGCTGCCTACGGTATAGCCCAGACTGGCATTGAAGAGCCAGGGTGTTTCCAACGAAAAGTCTCTGTCCATATTGCGATTGCCCAGTGTCACATAGGTGTCCACATCAATCGGGGTGGTGGTGGTGGCACCGTCCAGCAGTACGTCCGACATCAACAGCGCATTGGTTGAATAGGTCAGCCGGTAGAAGGTGGGGGTATGCACCGCCAAGCCGATACGCAGCGGCGAGGACTCCAGCGGACGAACGATGGCGCCCAGCTTGATGTTCCACCCCTCGCCTTTGATGCGGTTTTCGGTATTGAGCCGATAGCCTTCGTTGTCGTAGCCTGCGGCGCTTTCGTAGGTTTCGTCGTAGGAGGCGTACTTTTCGTAATTGGCACTGTACACACCCACGGTGAAGCCGAAGTAGAAGCGGTCTTTCACGTTGAAGGCCATGTTGAAATCGTACTGATCCACCCCACCCCGCTCGCGGGAGTGGAATCGGGCGTAGGCTTCGTTGGGAACGATGGGATTGTAGCTGTTGTAGGGATAGGTATGCGTATCCTCATCGATCAACCAGCCTTGATAACCCAAGGCACCCAGCCAACCGGCGGCATCGTCGCTGAAGATGTTGTTGGAGCCAAAGTCGAGATACTCGCCGTAGTGGTTATAGACATTTTGGGCGGCATCGGTGGCCTGCTGCGCCATCTGGCGCACCTGCGAGACGTAGGCTCCGTTGAACGTTCCCATCAGTCCCTCCATGGTCATGTTCTTGTAGAGCGAGTTGCTGCGGGTGTAGTTAAACCCGAAGTTGACATAGCGCAGGGGGGTGACGTTGCCTATCTTGGTGGAGAAGACGATGCCCGCCTGCTCTACATTCCACCGGTTCTTGCCGGCGGTGGTGGTAGTGCCAAGGTAGTTACTCTGGGCACTGTTCGTGGTGTAACCCAACGTAAAGGCTGCGTCGTTGCTGCGGTAGATGCCGATGCCGGCCGGATTGACGCCCATGGTGGAGAGGTCGCCTCCCAGTGCACCCATGGCGCCGCCCATGCCTACAAAACGTGCCGTACCGTTGAGGTCTTTGGAAGCAATGGATGCGGCATCGTAGGCTGTTTGTGCCCCTGCACTTACGGCTGTTGCCAGCAGAAGGGCTATGGTTATCTTTCTCATACGTTTGTTCTTTGATTATAAATACTACTTGGTTATGCTATCTCACTCCCATTATCTTCTGGAACCACTGCGGCTGGAACCGCCACTGCCTCCGCTGCTCGAACGACTGGAGCCTCCGCCGCCCGAATAGCTGCTGCCCCCACCGCTCGAGCGGCTGGAGCTGCCCGAAGAATAAGAGGAGGACGACGAGCGGGAAGAGGAACTCGAACGGTTGGATTCGTTGGAGTAGCTGCGCGAGCTATTGTTGGTGGAGCTGCCCCTGCTGTAGGTGGAGCCACTGCTGTTGCGAACACTGCTGCCACTGCTGCTGCGATTGGTGCCGCTACTGCGCACCGCCGGTGCCGAACTGCTGCGGGTGCTGCTGGGACGGGTGTAGGTGGAGTTGCGCGACGAAGCGGCATTGGTGCGTTCGGAGCTGGAGCGTACCGAAGAAGACTCGCGGGTGCCCACCACCCGACGCACCGAGCTGTTGCCCGAACCCACCCGTGTGGTGGAAGTAGACGAGCTGCGGCGCACGGTTTGTCCGGTGCCCGTCTCCGCCTGCCGACGACTGCTGGTGGTACCGTTGCGGGAAGCCGAATAGCTGTTACGGCTAATGGAACGACGATTGGTGTGAGCATTAGCCCAGTTGTAGTTGCCCCCCCAGCCGCCACCGCCATACCAGCTGCCCGGGTGGTGGTGATAACCGCCGTACCAGCCGTAGTGACCGCCATACCAGCCGCCGTAATAGCCGCCGTAGTAGGGATAACCACCCCATCCGTCATACCATCCGCCATAGAAGGGATAGTTGATCCAACCGCCCCGCCAGCGCCAATCCCACCACAGGTTGTTGCTGAAGGTGGGGAAGGCATAGGCATAGAAGCCGTCGGTATAGACATTCCAGTGCCACGAGGCCGCACCATAGACAATGTCCCAATAGTAGGGGCTGCTGATGCTCACGGCAAAGCGCGGGTTGCTAAAGCGGATGATGCGCATGGCATATTCATAATCTTCGGTCGAGCCGTCGAAGCCGTTGACCCACTCACCTTCGGGGTCGGGCACGGCCTTTTCTTTGATGTAGAGGGTATCTCCGGCAAACTCGAAGTTGTTTTCTTTGGCGCTGAACCGACGATTGTATTCGTCCACGTCGCGCACTTGGCCTTTCTTGTCTTGTACCACCACGGTGGTGTTGCCCAAGGTGGTGTAGGCGGGCGTGGAAGCAGGGGCGGGCGTGGGGGCGGGTGCCTTTTGCTCGGTGGCCGCTTCCTTTTGTTCCTTGGACGGGACGAAATAGAGATCGTCGTCGATACGTTGAGCCGATGCCATCCATGGGAGGCTGAGGGCTGCCAGTAATGTGATTACTATCCTTTTCATATCTGTAGGGTTTTTAATGTTACTGTTTAATTTGTGGGCAAAGATAGTGCCCGAACATCCCTCTCTACGAGAGATTTTCCCCAAAGATGGGTAGGAATTTTCCTAAATTGGGGGCAAACCGGTGCCCATTTACGGACTATCCGTGGAGGCAAGCCTGTCCTTATTATAGTTTTAGGTTGCCTCCGTGGAGGCAAGCCCGTCCTTGATATGGTTTTAAGTTGCCTCCGTGGAGGCAAGTCTGTCCTTGATATAGTTTAAGGTTGCCTCCGTGGAGGCAAGCCCGTCCTTGATATAGTTTAAGATTGCCTCCGTGGAGGCAAGCCTGTTTTAGGGTAAAAAATAGGCCTCCCTCGCAAGGGAAGCCTACTCTTCGGGTGCCGACCGGCAATTATGGGTGGGGGACAGGAAGAAACCGGTAGCCGCCGGCGCCATTCTCCTCGATGGTGCCGATGCCCGGGTAGGCAATGTGCATCCCCGCCACGGGAATCTGGTGCTTGGCCGCCAGATGCAAGATGTGTTTGCGGGTGGCGGCGGCCATCGCAGGGTCGGTGTCGTAACGCACCGACACTTCGGGATAGGGCATCTGGACGGCCATGGCGTGTGCCAAGTCGCCCCAGATGAGCAGGCGGCTCCCCTCGGACTGCAACAGGCAGACCGTGTGGCCGGGGGTGTGTCCGGGGGCGGCCACCCAGTAGAGACCGTCTTTCATTCGGACGTCGCCCGCTGTCTCCAACAGGGCGGCCAGCTCCTCCAACGATTGGGGCATGAGCAAGGTGGTATTTGCGGCGTAGGCCTCCACCGCTTTGGTGGCTGCGGCCTGCTGTTGCCGGTCTACCCAATAGTTCTTTTCAACCTCGGAGAGTAGCAGGCGGGCACGCGGGAAGGCGCGTTTCCCCCCGACAAGCATGCCGCCGATGTGGTCGCCGTGCAGGTGGGTAATCACCAAGGTGTCGATGGCTTCGGGGGCGATGCCGACCTGCGAGAGATGCTCGAAGAGGTGGCGCCCGAAGCCGGTGTCAAACAACAGAATGCCGCTGCCGGGGGTCTTCACCGCAAAGGCATTGACGGCATTGGGATAGGTGCCCTCGGGCATGGTCTCGGCCATCATCCCGGGGGTGGCACCGATCAAAATGGAGGCGTTGCCGCGTCCTTGCGTCTCGGGCAACAGCATCACTTCATAGGCGCCCACCTTGTAGCTGAACAGGGCGGGGGCGGCGGCTTCCTGCGCGCCGGCGGCAAGCGGAGCGGCGGCAAGCAGCAGGGTGGAGAGGGTTTTCTTCATAAGGGTATGGGGGGGGGTGTTGAGTGGGTTATTTGATGATCCAATAGACACCGGCGGCCATCAGCGCACTAACCGGAATGGTGAGCAGCCAAGCCACCATCAAATCTTTGGTGACGCCCCAGCGCACGGCCGACAGGCGTTTGGTAGCCCCCACGCCAATGATGGCTCCGGTGATGGTGTGGGTGGTGCTGACCGGAATCTTGAGCAGCTCGGTCAGGTAGAGGGTGAAGGCACCGGCCGTTTCGGCCACCACGCCCTCGAAGGGGGTGACCTTGGTGATGCGCGTGCCCATGGTCTGCACAATCTTCCATCCGCCCGACATGGTGCCCAGCGAGATGGCCGTGAAACAGGCAAAGGCCACCCAGTCGGGCAGCTCGTCGATCGATTGGATGCCCAGCCCCAAACCCAGCGGATGGGCGGCAATCAGGGCGGCGGCAATAATGCCCATCACCTTTTGCGAATCGTTCAACCCGTGGCCGATGCTGAACAGCGCCGACGAAACCAATTGCAAATGACGAAACCACCGCTCGGCACGATGCGGATGTGCCCGCCGGCACAGATACAACACCAACAGCCCGAACAGCAGGGCTATGGCCATACCGATGAGCGGAGCCAAGAAGATGAAGGCGGCAATCTTCAGGATGACGCTGGTATGGATGGCGGTAAAGCCGCCAGCCATAATAGCGGCACCGGCAAAGCCGCCGATGAGCGTGTGCGACGAGGAGGAGGGAATGCCTCTCCACCACGTAAGCAGGTTCCAGATGATGGCGGCAAGGATGCCGGCCAGAATCACGGGCAGGGTGATATAGGCCTCGTAGACCGTCTTGGAGACCGTGTTGGCAATGCCGAAACCGCCAATGATGTGCTTGGCAATCCAAAAGGCCACGAAGTTGAAGAAGGCCGCCCACACCACCGCCTGAAACGGGGTGAGCACTTTGGTGGAGACGATGGTGGCAATGGAGTTGGCCGCGTCGTGGAAGCCGTTGATGAAGTCGAAGAGCAACGCCAAGGCAATGATCAGGATGAGTAGCTCCATAGGGTGCCTCAGGCGTATTTAACTACAAAGCTTCGGAGTATCTTGCCTACATACTCGGCCACGTCGGTGGTCTTTTCCAGCTCGTGCATAATCTCTTTGATCTTGATAATCTCCACAAAGTCGGTCTCGTACTTGAACAGACGAATGGTGAACTCTTCGTAGATGTCGTCGGCACGGTTCTCGATGTCGTGCAACCGGATGCAATGCTCCAGCAACGGGGCCGGATTCTTGCGGAAGCGTTCCAGTTCCCCCATGGCCAAGCAGATGAGTTTGGCCTCTTCGTCGATGAGGCGTGCCAGCTCCTTGCCGGCCTCGCCGATGGGACGCGGATTGTAGAGGGCAATGCGCTTGACGCTGCTGTTGATTTCGTCAATCACGTCGTCGATGTGGGAAGCCAACCGATGGATGTCTTCGCGGTCGAACGGCGTGATGAAGGTGGTGCCCAGTTCGTCGAAGATGCGGTGGGTAATGGCATCTCCCTCCCGCTCTTTCTCTTTGATGAGGTGATAGTAGGATTGCCGCTCGCCGGGAGCGGAGTGTTCCAGAGCCTCCACAAGGAGACCCGAGGCGGCCTGCAACACGTCGGACAACTGTTGCAGCATGGAAAAAAACTTCGGTTCTTTGGGAGCGAACCGACTAAAGAATGAATTTCGCATATAGATAGATATGGGGTGTGAGGGTAGTTTGTGCAAACAGATGGAGGGTTTCGAGGCCGGTGGGGTGCCTATCGGCAACCCGAACAGCCCCGACATTTATACAACTCGCCGCGGAACCGTTTTTCCACCAGCCGGTGCAACCGTTCTTTGAGAGCCTCTAAGTGAATGGTGTCTATCACTTCATTGACAAAGGCGAACATCAACAGCAAGCGCGCTTCCCGCTGGGGAATGCCCCGTTGCCGCATATAAAACAGGGCGCTCTCGTCGAGTTGTCCCACGGTAGCCCCGTGACTGCACCGCACGTCGTCGGCATAAATCTCCAACTGGGGTTGGGTGTACATGCGGGCTTGCGAGGTCAGACAAAGGTTGCGGTTGGTTTGTCGGGAGCTGGTTTTTTGGGCACCCGGCCGCACCTGTATCATGCCGGCAAACGCACCTACGGCTTGCTCGTCGAGTACATACTTAAAGAGTTCGTTACTGGTGCAACGGGGAGCCGCATGATCGATAAAGGTGTGATTATCGACCCGTTGATTGCGATCGGCAATCACCATCCCGCAAAGATGGAGGTCGGCACCTTCGCCGGCCAGCTTCACCCGCGTGCTATTGCGCGTGGCTCCGTTGGTAAGCGTCAGGCTGTTGAGCAACACCCTGCTGTCGGCCTCTTGCTGCACAAACAGGTTGCTCAGTCGAACGGTAGAGAGATTGGTCTCTTCCAACTCATATAAATCCAGCGAAGCATTCCGCCCCACGAACACCTCCGTCACCTGCGTGGCCAAAAACTTGACCTCATCCATGGCGTGGTCGCACGTAAGCAAACGCACTTGTGCCCCCTCTTCCACAATCACCAGCACGCGACGATTGACCAGAAAATCCACATCGCCCCGCAAGACATTCACCAACTGAATGGGACGATCCACGATGGTATCCTTGGGCACATACAGCAACACCCCGTCTTGCGCAAAAGCGGTATTAAAAGCCACCAAGCCGTCGGTCGAAGCATCGGCCAGCCGGCCGTAGTATTGTTTCACCAAGTCGGTGTGTTCGCGTAAGCTGCCGAAGACGACCCCTTGGGGAAGCGCGGCTTTGGGTTGTGCCCGATTGTAAAAAGCATCATTCACCACGAAATAGAGCGAGGTGCTCATGTTGGGCACATCGCACTGAAACACATCATAGGGATTGACGGGAATATCCAGTCGGTTAATATTCAATCCGTAGTCCGGCTCGAAGTATTTCCCCACGTCGGTATATTTGTACTCCTCTTGACGGGTGGTGGGAAAGCCCAAACGCCGAAAGTGGGCAAAGGCCTCCCGGCGAAACGCGTTGAGTGCCTCGGCACTTCGCCCGCACAATTGGGATTCTACTTGCGTGAAAAGGTCGATGTAGGATTGTTCGGGTTTCATTCGCCTATCTCCTCTTTTATCCAGTCATAACCGCGCTGTTCCAGTTCGAGTGCCAGCTCGGGGCCGGCGGTTTTGACAATGCGTCCGTTATAAAGCACATGCACCACATCGGGCTGGATATAATCGAGCAATCGTTGATAGTGCGTAATGACAATGACGCTGGTATCGGGCTTTTTCAGTTTATTCACCCCTTCGGCCACAATACGCAGCGCATCAATGTCCAAACCCGAGTCGGTCTCGTCCAAGATGCTCAGGCAAGGTTCCAGCATGGCCATCTGAAAGATTTCGTTGCGTTTCTTCTCGCCCCCCGAGAAGCCTTCGTTGACCGATCGGTTGGCCAGCTTATTGTCCAACTCCACCACCGCGCGCTTCTGGCGCATCAGCTTGAGGAACTCGCCGGCAGAGAGCGGAGGCAGATTGCGGTATTTACGCTGTTCGTTTACCGCCGTCCGCATGAAGTTGACCATGCTGACGCCCGGAATCTCCACCGGATACTGAAAACTCAGAAAGATACCCTCGTGACTGCGCTCTTCGGGCGAAAGAGCCAGCAAATCTTTCCCGCCGAAGGTGATGCTCCCGCGTGTTACCTCAAAAGCAGGGTTGCCCACCAACACCGCCGAAAGGGTGCTTTTTCCCCCGCCGTTCGGCCCCATGATGGCATGTATTTCGCCCGCTTCCACGCTCAGGTTGATGCCTTTTAATATCTCTTTGCCGTCGATGGCGGCGTGCAAGTCTCTGATCTCTAACATATCTCGTTGCTTATTTATAGAATGAATGTTTATTATCCCACGCTTCCCTCGAGCGAGACGCTCAGCAGCTTTTGCGCCTCCACGGCAAACTCCATGGGCAGCTTATTGAGCACCTCCTTGGCATATCCGTTGACGATGAGTCCCACCGCATCTTCGGTGGAGATGCCGCGTTGGTTGCAATAGAAAATCTGCTCTTCATTGATTTTACTGGTCGTTGCCTCGTGCTCCACCACCGCCGTTTCGTTGTGAATGTCCATGTAGGGAAACGTGTGCGCTCCGCACCCATCGCCCAGCAAAAGCGAGTCGCACTGGCTGTAGTTACGGGCATTATCGGCTTGGGGCGACACGCGCACCAAGCCGCGGTAGGAGTTTTCGCTCTGTCCGGCGGAAATGCCTTTACTTACAATGGTGCTGCTGGTGTTCCGCCCCAAATGAATCATTTTAGTGCCCGTATCGGCCTGTTGATGGTTGTTGGTGACCGCCACGCTGTAAAACTCGGCCGAGGAACCCTCGCCGCTGAGAATACACGAAGGATATTTCCACGTAATGGCCGAACCGGTCTCCACCTGCGTCCACGAGAGCTTGCTGCCCGTTCCGCGGCAATGTCCCCGCTTGGTGACGAAGTTGTACACCCCGCCGCGACCCTCGGCATCGCCCGGATACCAGTTCTGCACCGTGCTATACTTTACCTCCGCTCTGTCGTGCACCACAATCTCCACGATGGCCGCATGCAGCTGATTTTCATCGCGCATCGGGGCGGTACATCCCTCCAGATAGGAAACATAGGCATCGTCGTCGGCGATGATGAGCGTGCGCTCGAATTGTCCGGTATTGCGGGCGTTAATGCGGAAATAGGTCGACAGTTCCATCGGGCAACGGACGCCTTTGGGAATATAGACAAACGAACCGTCGGAAAAGACGGCCGAATTGAGCGAAGCAAAGAAATTGTCGCGATAACCCACCACCGAACCCAAGTATTGCTGCACCAAATCGGGATGCTCGCGCACCGCCTCGCTGATGGAGCAAAAAATAATCCCTTTCTCAATCAACGTCTCTTTAAAGGTGGTTTTTACCGACACCGAATCCATCACCGCATCTACGGCCACGCCGCTCAGGGCCATCCGTTCTTCGAGCGGAATCCCCAGCTTATCGAAGGTCTTGAGCAATTCGGGATCCACCTCTTCGAGGCTGCCCGGAGCCTTTTTCCGGGCCGTAGGGTCGGCATAATAAGAAATAGCCTGATAGTCGATGGGGGGAATGCGCAAATGCGCCCACGTAGGCATCTGCAGGGTGAGCCAGTGGCGATAAGCCTTCAATCGAAAATCCAGCAACCATGCAGGTTCATTTTTCTTTTGTGAAATCAGACGAACCACCTCTTCGCTGAGTCCGCGATCGATGATTTCGGTGTGTACGTCGGTGGAGAAGCCATATTTATACTTCTCCCCGGTGAGTTGTTTGACGTACCGGTTTTTATCTTCACTCATACCTGTGTCGAATTGATGTGAGGCGCAAAGATAAGTAAAAACTGAGTACGGCCGTTAAACCGGCAACGAGTTCTTGCGCAAATCGCGCCAGTAGACCAAGCCCGCAAACAACAGCAGCAGCAGGGTGCGGTAAGCCATCCGTCCAACCAGCGATTCCACCGTCACCCCGGTGCCGGCCACATACAACAGAGCGGCCACCAACGTATAGAAGCCGATGGAGCGGAGGTCGTAGCCGATGGGATAGCGTCGTTGTCCCACCGCATAAGAGAGCAGCATCGCCACGCCGTAACCGGCGAATCCCGCCCAAGCGCAAGCCATGTAGCCATAGTGCGGAATCAGCACCACATTGAGCACCACCAACACCGTGCATCCGGCCAACGAAAAATAGGCACCCCAACGCGTCTGGTCAATCAGCTTATACCAGAACGACAAGTTGAAATAGATGCCCATGAAGATTTCCGCGGCCATCACGATGGGCACCACGCGCAGCCCCTCCCAATAATCTTTTCCGATAAGGTATTTGAGCAGATCTAAATAGAACATCACCGCCAGGAAAGCCAGCAAGGCGCAAAGAATGAAATATTTCATGGCCTTGGCGTACATCTCACGGTTGTCCTTGTCGCGGCTTTTCCCAAAGACAAACGGTTCGTAGGCAAAGCGGAAGGCCTGGGTAAACATGGCCATGATCATGGCAATTTTCACCGCCGCCCCATAGATGCCCAGCTGCGTCAGCCCCTCCTGCTCGGAGCCGGCGAAGACAAACGGAAAGAGAATCTTGTCGGCCACCTGATTGAGGATGCCCGCAATGCCCAGTATCAACAGCGGCAGCGAATAGGAGAGCATCCGGCGCAGCAACGCCCCATCCAGCACATAGCGGAAGCCGCGCAGCTGCGGAACGAGGCAAAGCATCACCACGGCGGTGCAAATCAGGTTGAAAAGGAAGGCCGCCCCCACCTCGCGCCCCTTCATTCCCACGAAATAGATCAGATTGAGCGCGATATTCAGGGCGATGAACAGCAATTTCAGCGCGGCAAAGCGTACCGGACGTTTCCGGTAGCGCAAATAGGCAAACGGGATGCTTTGCACCGCATCCATGGCCACCACCGCCATCATCATGCCGATGTACCAGGGATGCGCCCCGTATCCCATCCATCCGGCAATGGGGCGAAGCAAAAGCAATCCGGCCAGCAAAAAAAGCAAGGCCACCGCGCCCACACTCAGCAGCGTAGTGGAATAGACCCGCATCGCATCTTCGCCCTCCTTGTTGGCAAAACGAAAAAAACCCGTCTCCATGCCGAAAGTGAGCATCACCAGCGCCAAGGCCACCCAGGCATAGACGTTGGTGACCACGCCGTAGCCTCCCGAGGCGGCCGGAAGCGTCAGGGCATAGACCGGCACCAGCAAGTAGTTCAAAAAACGTCCCACGATGCTGCTCGCACCATAAATGGCCGTCTCTTTGGCAAGGGTTTTCAGAGGGGAAGACATCCGCAGGGTGAATAAAGCAAATTAGTCGTTGAAGAGGGCGCCTTGGGCATTGTATCTGCTCCGTCCCAGGTGTTTGTAGGCCAGTTCGGTGGCTTCCCGGCCGCGCGGCGTCCGTTTGAGGAATCCCTCCTTGATGAGGAACGGCTCGTACACCTCTTCCACCGTGCCGGCATCCTCGCCCAAAGCGGTGGCAATGGTGGTAATGCCCACCGGCCCGCCGCCAAACTTGTCGATGATCGTGCAAAGTATCTTATTGTCGATTTCATCGAGACCGTAACGGTCGATATTGAGCGCCTCGAGGGCAAAACGGGCAATTTCGGTGTCGATACTCCCCGACCCTTTCACTTGGGCGAAGTCGCGCACCCTGCGCAGCAGCGCATTGGCAATACGGGGCGTTCCCCGACTGCGCGAAGCAATCTCCGCAGCGGCGGGAACCGAGCAAGGCACCTTCAAAATGGCCGCCGAACGGCGCAAAATGGTGGCCAGCACCTCGGCATCGTAATACTCCAGGTGCAGATTGATGCCGAAACGGGCGCGCAAGGGCGCCGTCAGCAATCCGCTGCGTGTGGTGGCGCCCACCAGCGTAAAGGGGGAGAGATCAATCTGAATGCTGCGTGCCGAGGGTCCCTTATCAATCATGATGTCGATGCGGTAATCTTCCATGGCCGAATAGAGATACTCCTCGACCACGGGCGAGAGGCGATGTATCTCATCGATAAACAACACATCGTTCGGCTCCAGACTGGTGAGCACGCCGGCCAAGTCGCCGGGCTTATCCAGCACCGGCCCCGAGGTGATTTTAAAGCCTACGCCCAATTCGTTGGCGATGATGTTCGACAGCGTGGTCTTGCCCAGTCCGGGAGGGCCGTGCAGCAGCGTGTGATCCAAGGCCTCCCCGCGCAGACGCGCCGCCTGCACAAAAACCCGCAAGTTTTCCACAATCTTTTCCTGTCCGCTGAAGTGGGCAAACGACAACGGACGCAGCGCATTTTCAAAATCTCTTTCTTTGCTGCTGAGCGGATGATCGCGTATGTCAAATTGTTCCGGTTCCATACAAGAGGCAAAGCTATTAAAGATTTTCGAGCTACTAAAGCATCGATTCGTTTTTTCTGCCCTGCACCGGCTCATCTACCCGAATAAAAGGATGATGTACGCCTGCAACGCAAAATCTACCCGAACAAAAAGGCATTGCACGCCTGCAACAGCAAATCTACCCGGTAAAAATCGCGATGCACGGCTGCATTGTTAAATCTACCCGGTAGAAATCGAAATATGCGGTTGCAATGTTAAATCTACCGGGTAGAAAATGCGATAGGTGAATGCAACGTTAAATCTACCGGGTAGAAATCGCGATATTCCTATGCAACGTTAAATCTACCGGGTAGAAAATGCGATATGCGGCTGCAACGTTAAATCTACCCGGTAGATTTAACATTGCAGGCTTGCAGCGCCTTTTCTACCCGAACAAAAGGGCGTTGCAGGCTTGCCCGAAGGAATCTTTTGCGTGGATGGGACGAACTCACTCCCAAGCGTATCGTTCTTTGAAACGAAACTGTTTCATAGCGTCGCTTCCCTCTTTTCCTCTTCGATAGAGCAGCATGGGCGCCTCCACTTCGATAAAGGAGATGCGGTTTTCCGGATTCGCATCCGCCTCCTGGTTATGCGCTAAGGGAATGGCTATTTCATAGGTATCGCCCGGCAAAATCACGAAGGGGCGAAGCTTCGGGTAATCCGCCTTTGTGGGCTGAGACAACGCGCAGACGGAATCAACGAGTTTGCCCCGCGAGTTGAAATAACCGATACAAACGCGGCTCCGCAGGTCGGTAAACGGAGGGATGGATTGAAAAACCAGTACCGTATCGGGATAGTTGTTCTTTAAGCTGACATGCAACACCTTGGTTTCCTTGTCGAACCCGAAGGTGGGTTGCCACGGGGCCTCGCCGGTGGGTTTACGCTTCCAGGTAACCGGAAGGTTATCTTCCACCACCCGTCCGCTGCGCTTATCCACTTTTACGCCTATTTCAACCAGCTCGGTATCGGTCAACTTCACAATTCTGCTTCGAAGCAGCGTGTAGGTTTCGGGGGTTCCGTCCCTACCTCCCCGCGGACTATTTGCAATGATGTATTTTCCTACCTTGTACCAGCCCACCTTTCGTTCATCGAAAACCGTATCGACTTCGTTGGAGAGATAGTAGGAATAGGGGGGATCATCCTGTCGGGTGCTATCGCGGTGAATCGACAGGTGCCACTTCTGTTGCGTAGCACTATAGGTTTTGACCACATCCATAGGATAATTGGGTATGTTACTTTGCCTCACCCACTCTTTATCCATCAATCGGTCCAGGGTGAGGTGGTTTGCAGGGGTATGGGTGCCGCACACGCAATCGCGCCGGGGCAACTGGCAATTTTCACACACCGGCCAGGCAATCACCTCGGTGCAACGGCATTCGTCCCACGGTTTTCCGCAAACCACGCAACCGCCCTCGTTCTGCTTCAACGAATCGAAGCCGTCGGCTCCTCCAACCTGCGCGGCGACGGAAGGCTGATAGAAATTAAGAGACGTGTGATAGAGGGCGAGTTCTTGCAGCGGGCGGTAGGCGGTGGAATCTTCCAATTCCGGCATACGCGGCACGATTTTATAGCGCACGCGTCCCTTTTTGTATAGCCACGAGTGGCGAATGGAGCCATCCATATTGGAGATCATCAAAAGGCCTGAGTAGCCGGCACGAGACACGTCCCCTCCAAGGGTGTCCAATGCGGCTTCGTGCGTGGCGGCGTAGAGGCTGTCGGGCAGGTAAGTGAGCACAAGGGCAGAGATTCTACGCCCCTGTTTTTGCAGGATCAACTTGCTTCGTGTTTTCCCCGACTCGAAACTCACCTTTCCAACCTCGCGCAAGCGCATCTGTGCATAGAGCGGTTCTTCGGCTTGGAGCGGAACAATGATCTCGGTAGACCGGAGAGTTTGCCGACAGCGGGCTTGCTCCCAACAGGGTACTGTTTCCCATTTATACAAGAGAGGTCCCCGCATCACCGCATTGCCCCATTGTGATTTTCCAAGCAGCGGCAACATAGGGGCATTGCCGGCATTGCCGACAAACCGCTTGGCCTCTTTGATTAAATCGCTGTCGTCGGGACGGATGCGGTTGGCCTCTTCAAAGTCGGGCAGACGACGCATCCATTTATATTTCCGCATGAAATGATAATGCTCTATGGCATTCTTTCCGGCTTTTCCCGTGCGACCAAGCTGCATACTAACTTCCACCGAGATGGAGTCGATGCGGTAATTTCGCGTAATTCCTTGCGCGCTGCGTCCCAAATCAAAGGTAATGGTATGTTTCTCCCCGGGAAGCATCTGAAAGGTTAGTCCGGGGGAAGAACCGGATGAATTGGTCCTAAATAGCAGGTAATTGGTATAGCCGATGTAGGTGCCGCTTTTATCGTAGTAACGAATGCCGATGACGTTCCTATCTTCCGATCCCGGGCGCGGCTGGAACAGCATCACCGTGTCGGGATTGTCATTTTCTAAGCGGGCATGCAGTATCTTGTTGTCCGCATCGAACCAAAAGGTATAGTTCCATTGTGCCTGACATACGTTGGCGCTGCAGGCCAGCAAAAGCGAGGTAATTAAGTGGAGTTTCATGGTAGATTGGGATTATGTGTGGCAAAGATATGTATTTTGCTTACTTTTGTGGCAAAGATACTATCAATTATTGCACTTGCAAAAAAAGAACAGATAATAACAAAAGAAGAACAGATGATAACAAAAGAAGGACTCCAACAACTTCTCGCCAACACGGAAAGTTTCCATGTGGAGCGAACTATATCAAAGACAGACACAGACAAGTTTTGTCAAGCCATCTGTGCTTTCTCCAACGACTTGCCCAATAGCCGTAAGAACGGTTACCTTATCTTGGGAGCGCAGGACAACGGCGAATTGTCGGGCATGAAGGTGGATGATACGTTGCTGATCAAGATGACCAACATCCGAACGGATGGAAACATCTTGCCGCAACCCATTATGAACGTGGCAAAGTTTAGTTTTGATAAGGGGGATGCGTTGGTTGTAGAGGTTCAGCCGTCGGATATTCCTCCGGTTCGTTACCGTGGTCGTGTATGGGTGCGGGTTGGTCCGCGCAAAAGCTTTGCCAGCCCATCGGAAGAGAAGATACTTACCGAACGGCGACTCTCTAACATCCATACCTTAGATGCCATGCCTTGTACTAAAACAACCCTTGAGGATTTGGATATTGCATTGATTAAAAAGGAATATTTGCCGCAAGCCATCGATGAAGATATTCTGCGGGAAGATACCCGCCCGATAGAAGAGCAACTTGCTTCGCTTGGGTTTTATGATTTGAATTATCATTGCCCGACTTACGGGGCAATCATTTTGTTCGGAAAGAATCCGGAACGCTACCTGCCCGGTGCTTATGTGCAATACGTCCGTTTTCAGGGATTGGGCAGAGCGGGAGAGATTCTCAACGAATTTAAGTTTGCCGGATGTTTGTGTAAGATGCTGGTGAAGATGGACAATTTCATTGAAACCGCCATTGCTGTCAAGCGTCCGATTCCCGTTAGTGTGCTTCGGGAGGAGACAGTCTCCAAATATCCGTACTGGGCAACACGCGAGCTACTCATGAATGCCGTCATGCACAGAGATTACGAATCCAATGCCCCTGTGCAGTTCTACGAATACGACGACCGTATCGAGATTCTTAATGCGGGCAATTTGTATGGCAAGGTTGCTCCCGATAATTTTCCCAATGTTAGCGATTACCGAAATCCGTTCATTGCCGATGCGATGAAAGTGCTGGGATATGTAAATCGTTTCAGTAGAGGTATCAGTCGTGTGCAACATGAGTTGAAAGAGAATGGTAACGGCGAAGCAGCGTTTGACTTTTCGCTTATTACCGCATTCAAAGTGATTGAGCACATCTCAGAAAAGTATTTTGAAGCCGGTTTTGGCAGTGAGGAAGGGGAAACTACCCCAATAGGAGATGCTACTACCCCAATCACTACCCCAAAAGAGAAGAAGACTACCCCAATAGACGGAGATACTGCCCAAAGAATGGGTAGTACTACCCAATCAACCACCCAAAACAAAATTTTAGAATATATCCGCAATAATCCATTCATTACAAGAGTTGAGCTGGCAGAAGCTCTAAACATTACGATTGATGGTGTAAAGTACCAATTACAAAATATGAGGAAAGATGGTTTAATTACACATGAAGGGAAAAGCAGAGGCGGCAAATGGATTATTTTGAAGGAAGTTATTACTTCCTAATCTGCTAAAGATTGAGGAATTTATCGTACTTTTGTCGCAACGCCTCCCGGAGGCGACCGATTTCTACCTTATTTTTTAACTCCCTAAAATCATTCAAAGACGTATGAAGAAGTATCTTTTTCTGGCTGTTGCACTCCTGGGTTTGAGTGCTTCCGCACAAGACATTTCCCTTCCGCAACCTGTAAAAAAAGGGGGTATGCCCCTGATGGAAGCGTTGAATAATCGTGCTTCGGCACGCGAGTTTAGTTCGGAGGCTCTCGACCATCAAACGCTCTCGAATTTGCTGTGGGCGGCGTGGGGTTATAATCGTGCGGACAAACGCACGGCTCCATCGGCCAACAATAAGCAAGAATTGAGCCTTTATGTGGTGCTGGCCGGCGGTGCCTATCTCTATGATGCGCGTAGTAACAAATTGCTGTTGGTAAATGCGGGTGATCATCGTGCTTCCACGGGTAAGCAACCTTTTGTGGCCGGTGCGCCGCTTAATCTGGTGTTTGTGGAAGATGTGAACAAAAAAGGATGGGGAAAAACCGATGCCGGTTTTATCTCGCAAAATGTGTATTTATACTGTGCTTCCGCCGGATTGGCTACCGTGGTTCGCGGTATGTTCGATGCCGCCGCACTGAAGGTTTCGCTCAAGCTGGCCGACCATCAACAGCCCGTGCTCACCCAAACGGTGGGGAAAAAGAAGTAACCGGATACCCTTCCTTCTATTCTGCGCAAACGTGAAGTTCAAAAAAACCGCCCTGGGCTGTCTGTTGCTTGTTTGCCTGACAACGGCGCAGGCCGACGAGGGCATGTGGATGCCCGGAAACTTGTCTAAAGCCACGCGGCGAAGTATGAAGGAGATGGGGTTGCGGCTTTCGGCTTCCCAACTTTATCACCCCAAGCGGCCATCGCTCAAAGATGCGGTGGTTAGCTTCGGGGGTTTTTGTACGGGGGTGGTGGTCTCGGAAGAGGGTTTGGTGTTGACCAACCATCACTGCGGACTGAGCAGCGTGCAGCAACATACTTCGGTGGAGCACAACTATCTGGAAGAGGGTTTTGTGGCTACCACGCGCGCCGAAGAGTTGCCCAATCCCGAACTCTACGTGCGTTTGCTGGTGCAAACCCGGGAGGTTACCGGGCGCGTGTTGGGGGCGGTAAGGCCTTGGATGAGCGAGCAAGAGCGCAGTGTGGCGGTCGATTCGGTGTCGCGCCTGATTGCACAAGAAGCGTCGCGGGAAGATAGCACGTTGGTGGGCATCGTCGATGCGTTTTATGGCGGCAATGAGTTTTGGTTATCGGTTTATCGCGACTACAACGACGTCAGGCTGGTATTTGCCCCGCCTTCGTCGGTGGGAAAATTCGGATGGGACACCGATAACTGGATGTGGCCGCGTCACACGGGCGACTTTTGCCTGTTTCGCATTTATGCGGGAAAGGAGAACCGGCCGGCCGATTATTCGCCCGAAAATGTGCCCTATCGTCCGCGTTATGTGGTGCCGCTCTCTACCGATGGCTATCGCCAGGGTGATTTCTGTATGACACTCGGCTACCCGGGCAGCACCGAACGGTTTCTTTCGTCCTTCGGCATGGAAGAGATGCGGCATCATACGTTGCAGGCGCGCATCGACGTGCGCAGCGTCAAACTGCAAATTTTGAAAGAGGCTATGGAGAAAAGCGAGCGTGTGCGCATTCAATATGCCTCGAAATATAGCGAAAGCAGCAATTACTGGAAAAATAGCATCGGCATGAGCCGGGCTATTGACAAGCAACAACTCATCGGGAAGAAGCAACGCCTGGAAGCGGAGTTGCGCCAATGGATACGAACGGCTGCCGAGCGCGACAGCCTCCTGCACCTGTTTACCGACCTTGAATTGGCCTACAAGCAGCGACGCGCCGTTCACCGGGCGCTGAGCTACTTCATGGAGACGTTCTTTTATGCCGCCGAACTGCCGCAACTGGCATTGCAACAGCTCAATTTCGATTCCGACGCCGACCCGGCATCGGTGCAGACTAATCTCCAACGGATCCGCCGGCAATATGCCGATTTCGACGTAGAGGTTGATAAGCGCCTCTTCACAGCCCTGTTGGGCGAGTATCGTTCACAAGTGGGGACGGACTATCTGCCCGATTTCTACCGAACCATCGATACGCTTTATGCCGGCGACGTCCGTCGCTACACCGATTCGCTCTACGCACGCACGCGTCTGTCCACTCCCTACGGGTTAGACAGAATTGCCGCACGCGACAGTAGTTTTCAGATTATCGACGACGCAGCCGTCAATGTTTGTCTCGACCTGCTGGCGCTCTTTTTTGATTTGAACGGGCGCATTTATGCGCAAAATGAAGCGGTTGAGCGCGGCGAAAGGCTCTTTAATGCCGCTGTTCGACGGATGTATTATCAGCGCAACTTCTATCCGGATGCCAACATGACCATGCGGCTGAGCCTGGGCAGTGTGCAGGGGTATACGCCGTTCGACGGCGCTGTTTACCGCTATTTCACCACGGCGAAAGGGATTGTGGAAAAAGCCAAGGCGCACGCGGGCGATGCCGACTTTCAGCTGCAACCCCACTGGATGAAACTCTTCACCTCGCATCCCAATCAGCCGGTCTGCTTCCTGACCAACAACGACATTACGGGCGGGAATTCGGGCAGCCCCATTTTCGACGGACGCGGACGGCTGCTCGGACTGGCCTTCGACGGCAATTGGGAGGCTATGGGCAGCGACTTGCTGTATAATGCCGGCTTGCAACGTTGCATCGGGGTGGATGTGCGTTACATCCTCTTTATTATGAAACATTATGGAGGCACCTCCGATTTACTCGGGGAGTTGATGCCTAACTAAGCCGCATCTACCGCGTAGAGGGGTGTGTGGCGCGGTACCACGCCGTGGTCGTAACGGAAGCGGCGCGGGGGTTGATGCTGGGATCGGAAATGGTGATTCCCGAGAAGGTTTCGATGGGTAGTTCTTTGGCTAACAATCCGGTGTAGTAGGTGGCGGTGTGGGCGCGACAGTCGGCGGGAATGATTCGGTCTATCTGGCGCTGAAAATCGGCTAAGAGCAACGGATCGTCGCATAGATGTGCCACATAATCGGCCAAATCAAAGAAGATAGGCGGATTGTAGCCGTCTAAGCGTTGCAACGCCCCGAGCAACTCCCCGGGGAGGGTGTAGCGTTTATTAATCTCCTGCATAATGGGAATCAGTGCGTCGAGTTGACGGCAATCGGCAATGCCAATGGTGCCGCACGGCGTGGAATAGTGTTCGTAGAAGGAGAGAAACTCCCGACAGATGGCCGGATAGTTGACCGTTCCGATTAAATAGCGCCCGATGGCTGCATAGGGGAATCCGTATCGCATAATTTCGGTAGGGCTGGCAATCAGGTAGTCGGTGATGTGACGCAGCTCGTAGGCTACTTCGATCGTGGACATGTAGCAGTCGTCAAACAGGATATACTCCATTTTCAATCCCAGTGATTCCAACGCATCCGAAAAAGTGGTGATGTCGGTTTGATAGGCCGGCGTGATGCCGCCAAAGTAGCGGGAGGAGGCTACCGGAATCCATCCTAATCCGTGGCATCCGATAATTAAACCGTAGCGAAGGGCGGGAGCCATCGATTGCAGGTCGGCGAAGATTTCCATCAATCCCTCACGCGTGGTGTAGGATGGATGGGAATAGTTCTTGAGCGTTTGACGGCTTCCGTCGCTCTTTAGTTCAAACATCGAGGCTTCCGAACCCGAAGTGGCCAAAAAGACAAGTACCCGTTTTCCGTCCCACTCCACGTTTTGCAGGCCTTTTTCCAAATCGGAGAGGTTATTCTTGGAATCGCTCAGCAAATCGGTTGCCCAGGGCATGTAGACGAATACCGTTTGTTCGGTTACTTCTTCGGCAAGGGGAATGGATTCTTCTTTCATACAGGAGGAGAACCACAACAGGGGTATTAAACACAGTAATAGATCCTTTTTCATACACATTTAAATCTTACTTGGATTTTCGTTTAGTTTAGGGCAAATATACGGATTTAAATGGAAAAACCTGCGTTTTGTGGGTGAAATAGTTGGAAGAGGGTTATTTCTTCCCAAAAAAAAGATGCCTGAGGGGCGGGAACCCTCGGGCATCTTTTCTATTTAATGGTGGAAGTGTGACCTACGAAAGGGTGGTCTTTACTTCGATCTCTTCATACGATTCAATGATGTCGCCCACTTTGATGTCGTTGCAACCTGTCAGACTGATACCGCATTCGAAGTTGGTACCGACCTCTTTGACGTCGTCTTTGAATCGTTTCAGGGCATTGATGTTGCCGGTGAAGATGACAATGCCCTCGCGGATGAGACGGGCTTTGTCGGAACGTTTCACCTTGCCTGTTTTGACCATGGCGCCGGCCACCAGTCCTACCTTGGTAATGTTGAATACTTCGCGTACTTCAATGGTGGCGGTAATTTGTTCTTTCAGCGTGGGGGCAAGCATGCCTTCCATGGCGGCTTTCACCTCTTCGATGGCATCGTAAATGACCGAATATTTGCGAATGTCGACGCCATCGTTCTCGGCCTGCCGGCCGGCGGCATTCGAGGGGCGTACCTGGAATCCGATAATGATGGCATCGGAGGCGGCGGCCAGTGAAACATCCGATTCGGAGATTTGACCCACTCCTTTGTGAATCACGT
>JAISHB010000114.1 GCA_031262785.1 Prevotellaceae bacterium | reverse complement strand
GGCTTCCCCGAGGGAGGTGGTGTGGCTTCCCCGAGGGAGGTGGGGTGACTACCCCGAGGGAGGTGGTGTGGCTTCCCCGAGGGAGGTGGGGTGACTACCCCGAGGGAGGTGGTCTGACCCACCCGGGCGGTTAAGGATGTCTCCTTATCTTATACCCGCTCCACAAGAGCCAAAGCACCAGGAGGCCGACCACGCAAATGTAGAACAGTGTGCCACTGCCCAAAAAGGTGTAGATGCGGCCGGTGTGAATCTCCAACGAGAGGCTCCAGAGCGACATGGGCAGCGCGGCGAACCGCTCGGGCATGGGCAGAGCATCCGTTCCCTGGTAATACTCCACCACGCAGGGAGGTCCCGCAAAGTCGGCGCTGTAGCCCGCCACGGCGCGTAGGCCGAAGGGTGCGCCGCTTTTCTCCGGCGCCGCCTGGCCGGTGAAGTAGTCGGTGGCACGCTGTGCGCGGCGGTCCCACCGGAACAGACCGCTGAACGATCCCACTAACCACGTCCCCTGCCCCTCCCCGGTAAAGACATTGACTCCCATCACGCTGACGGGCGGCGCCTTGGCTATCTTTACGGGAACACCCGTCAGGGCGGGTAGATGGTAGAACCCGTCGGCCGAGGAGAGCAACCAGTCGCCGCATGCCTCATCGTACCGAATCATGCGTAGCCGGTCGTTCCACGCATTGGAGCTGCTCAACACGCTGCCCGGGACGGGCGGCACACGGCCGTAGACCAGCGCCAGGAGCACGGGCGGACGCAACATCCAACCGGTAAGGGAGACAAAGAGGGTCAGCACCAGCGTGTACACGCCCACCCGGGTGTGCCAGCCAAGCGAGGCCTTCAGCCACCGGACTTGCCGTTTGGCCGGACGGCCTGCCCGCTTGGCGCGGCGTATCCGTCGGGGCATCCACCAGTAGAGCAGTCCAGTAAGAGTCAGGAGGATGAGCGTAAGTGCCACGCCATCGACCAGCAGTTTGCCCGCCGTGCCGAAGAGTTCGCCGCTATGGAGTAGCCACACCGTGCGGAAGAGGGAGACCTTGCCGTCGTAGTCTGCAGGGGCGCGCAGCTCGAGCGGCCGGAAGGTGCGGTAGGGCGGCAGACAGAGGTAGAGGCGCGAGCGGCCTGCCACCACCAACGTGTCGCCGTGACGGGTGAGGTCTGTGAGGCGTTCGCCGGGGGCGAGCGGAAGGCTGACCCGCTCCCACGCGTGCCCGTAGGGCGGGCGACGGTAGAGACCCAAGGGAGTGGCCGCAAAGAGTGCACCGCAGGGCAGTTGCACTAAGGAGCGCATCTGTCGGTAGTCGGCTCCCGGCGGCAATCCGCGGTTGAAATCGGTGAAGGAAGCCCCCGTGGAGTCGGTTAGCCAGATGCCGCCGCTCCCGTACAGTAGCAGGCGGGTGTGCCCGGGAATATCTTCGCGGGAGGCCGGCGCGGCGTAGGGCAGCGTGCCGCGCAGTAGGCCGTTGTTCCACCGGTGGTAGCGGTAGAGGTCGGGCAACCACTGGCGGCTGATGTTCACCCCGGAGGCCAGCGTGCGGTGATTGAGCACCATGCCCGAGAGGCAAAACATCAGCAGGAAGAAGGCCAAGACCAACCCCAACCATTTATGATGCTTTCGCCAGCGGCTTTGCTTCATGTCGGCTACGAAGGTAGATATAGAGTCCCAGCAGGAGGAAGCCGGCCAGTAGCAGGCTCATCTCCATCTTAAACTGCAGCGGTTCCACCCAGATTTCGCGCAGCAGGTTGATGCGACCCATAATCTCGACAGGCGTCCAAAACACAATCACCGTGGCGATGGCCATGCGCAGGTTGGCGCCCCACGTGCCCAGTCGGAGTTGCTTGCCGAAGATGAAGAAGGAGCCGAATAGACAAAAGAGGCCTACGGCAAAGGTCAGCGGGTGGTGATCGCCCAAGAACTGCTTGTCGTAGCAGAACATCAACAGCAGGTAGGACGACCAGAGCAGCATGTTCAGCTCCATGAACGTCACGATGGAGGTGTGCCGCGTCATCGGACGGGCTACGATGCTGCTGCGTTTGGCGCCGAAGAGCCTCTTCTGGCACCAGTTGAAGAAGTTACATCCGCTGCGGATGCTAAAGAGGTAGAGGAGCATAAACATCATCCAAAAGCCAAAGGTGGCCGGTAGAATCAGGTATTCGGGCTTGGTCACCACCAGGCCGTTCTCTATCTCGGGTTGCGTGCCGTAGCGACCGGCGTAGTACATGAAGAGGAACTCCACCCAGCCTGTCCAGAAGAGCAGTCCTCCGAAGAGTCCCCAGAGGGTTTGACGGGTGTCACCGCGGGCAAATACACCCACGACGACCATCAGCAGTCCGAGCGCTCCCAGTCCAAAGGATGCGTAGTGTAGCCAGGAGGCGGGCAGGGTGTGTTCCATCAGAATCATGAGGGCGTGACCCAGGGGCATGGTCAGTAGTACGACTAAGAAGGAGGCGATGGCCTTCCACCAATGTAGTTGTCTTTTCATTGTTCAAAAGGGATTGAGGGATTATGGAATCGTTGTTAAGGCAGCTCGTCGCAGTAGTAGCTGAGGGTTCCGCCGGTGCTTCCGATGGGGTCACCCGCATTATACCAGCTAACGAGTTGCAGTTTGAAGTAGTGACGACCGTCGGCCGTCCGCACCACGTAGGTGTGGTACGAGGGGATGTACGAGGGAGGCGGCCCGGCAAAGCTCATGGCTTCGGCCAGCAGCGGGTTGGCGCTGGTGGTGGTTTCTTGCGGGCCGTTATTGGGGTCGAACCAGGGATTGTCCTCGAAGTTCATCCCGTTCTCCAGCAGGTAGTGATACCAATCTTTCTCCGACATCGTGATGCTGACCGTGGAATCGTCAACCGTCCACTCCGCGCCGGCGGGGAGCTGGTCGGCGCGTGTCCACCGCTCGTAGTTTCCGTAGCCCAGATCGAGGGCACCTCCCCGGCCGCTGCCGCTGCTTCCGCTGTTGGTGCGCAGACGGTAGCCGCAGAAGGCGAGATCCCAGTCGAGGCGGTTGAGTTGCGCTCCTTCGGCAATGTCCTGATTGGGACTTCGCAGGTTGAAGATCTCTCCGGTGCGCAGGTTGAAGTAGATCCAGTCGTTGGTCACTCCGGTGGTGTATCCGCTGATGCGGGGCAGTACCTTACCGGTAAAGGGGGCTGCATCGTAGCTGACGCACGAGGCGAGCAACAGCATCGTGCAACCGAGGGCTGCTGTGAAGTAGGGTTTCATCTTTTCGACTTTAAAGCGTGAACAAGTTCGTCTATATTCAACTCCACCTGCAGGTGAGCGCGGGTGCCGGGCGTAGCCGGGATGTTGAAGAGGGTAACGCCCGAGCCGAGCGTGCGCGGTTGGTAGTTGAGCAGGTTGTCGACGCCCAGCGTAATCTTCACCTTATTATATAAGGTTTGCGAGACCGACAGGTTGCAGAGCAGATAGGCAGGCAAGTCGCAACGGAAGTAGGCCGGCACGCTGGCTTGCAGCTCCTCCACCCACACGCGGTCTTGCACATCAAAGCGCTTACCGCCCATCAGTGAACCGCTGAGTAGGAGGCCGAGCCGGTAGTTCTTGCGATTGAGTTTGTAGTTGACCGAGGCTGTGGCTGCGTGGGGCGAAGTGGTGTTGACCTGTATGCCGCGCAGCTTGCTAACGTTGACGAAACTGTAGGTGCCGTTCAAGGTGAAGCCTTCGGCGAAGTTCCAGCGTAGCAGCGCTTCGATGCCCAGCAGGCGTTGGGTGGAGAGGTTGGTGTACTCGAAGTTGTACTGCATCTCGTAGATCTTCCACACCCCTTCTATCTTGTTACGGAAGAAGTTGCCGTAGGCGTTGGCCGAGACAAACAGGTGACGGTTGCTATACTCCGCCCCGAGCGAGGCGTAGTGATTCTTTTCGGGTTGCAGGTGTTCGTTGCCTTTGATTTGAAACATGCCGAGGTGATCCCAGTTGAAGAACAGCTCTTTGATGCCCGGTGAGCGATAGCCCATCGAGTAGTTGGCACGGAAGCTCCACCGCTCCGAAGGGGAGTATTTGGCCGCCACCTTGGGCATGGCCATGAAGCCGAACGCTTTCGAGAAGTTGGTGCGTACCCCCAGCGAGAGCATCCATTGCTTGGAGAGGTCCCACTCGTCCTGCAGGAAGTATTCGGTTTCGCGTAGGGAGCGGGTCGACATTACCAAGTTGACGAAGCGATCGCTGGTTAGCTCGTCCGAGAGATGTTCCACCCCGAAGATGAGGCTGTGTCCGCTAAAGTAGTTGCTGCCGATAAGCAGGCGGGGCTGCAGGATGCGGCTTTCGTAGACCTCCTTGCGCTCGTTGCGCCGTTCGTGTCGTTTAAACCGGTCGTAGAAGTCGCCGTGCATGCTGGCGGTAACCGACAACCAATCTTTCAGGCGGTAGGTGGCTTTGATGCCGCCCGTCCAGTCGCGCGACTGGGTGAAGTTCATGTCTTGCACCAAGTCGTAGGTGTTCATGAAGAAGGCGGTGCCGTAGAGCTGTATCGAGAGCGACTTACTTGGCTCGTAGTAGAGCTTTTGTGCCACCGAAACATGTTCGCCTCCCTCGATGCCCAACGGCGGACGTTTGCCTTTGGCCACCACCGTGATGTCGTGCGGGAGCGACGGGTTGGCCTCCTGCGGATAAACCTTCCGGTCGTTCTCGGCCTGATAGAGGTAGAAGGCATCACTCTGGCTGTACCATACGTCGGTCTGCGAGGTGAATGCACCCGCCCGAAAGCCGGCCGACACCCAGCTTTGCAGGTTGGGGCGGTCGGCATTCTTTTCGAACATATAAAGGAAATCATTCGGCGAAGGGTGCCGGTAGTTGCGCTGGTTGGGTTGTCCGTAGCGTACCCCGGCGGTGATATCGAGCGGCTGGGTGGTCTTTTTGGTGATGAGGTTGATGACGGCGCCCGTGGCACGCGAACCGTAGAGCGTGCTGCTGGCGCCTTTGACAATCTCGATGCGGTCGATGGCATGCAGGTTGAAGCGCTCGTAGTCGAGGTTGCCCGCCATGTCGCCCGTCATCCGTTCGCCGTCCATCACAAAGAGCACGTGACGGGCATCCAATCCCTGCATACTGATTTCGTTGCCGAAGCCCACCTTTTGGATGTTCAGTCCGGGCGTCTCTTGTTGCAAGGCCTGCTGCAGGTTGCCGTATCCGGCGCTCACCAAGGCTGCTCCGCCCAACACTTGCGTGGTCACGGGCGAGAGTTTGATGGGGCGTTCGGTGCGCGAGCCGGTCACCACCACTTCGTTCAGTCCGAGCACGTCGGGGGCGAGGTAAACCGTGGAGGCGAGGGTATCTTTCGCAATCTTTCCGTTTGTTGTTTGGAAGCCCACGTAGTTGATGCGGTAGTAGCAATCGACATGCTCCGTGCTGTCGATACGGAGCGAGGCACAACCCGACAGGTCGGTGACGGCATAGTGCGGCTGCTCCATATCGGGACGGACGGAGTAGGCAATGTTCACCCCGATGAGTGGCTGCTCGGTACCCTTTTCGAGCACGGTCAGGCGGATGGTTTTTGGGGAGGTGATGCTGCGCAGGCAGGCGGGCATCAAGAGGAAGCACAAAAGTAGAACAGAAGCCCGCCGCATCAGAACCCCCTGCTCAGTCCTTGTTCTTCTTTTGCCTGCTGGTAGTCCGCTTCATATTGGGCTTTCTCTTCGTCGAACCGGCTCAAGCGGCTTTTGTCGACCTTTTGCAAGATGGTGTTGGCCGTGACGTTCATGATGGCGAAATCAATCTTGAAATTAATCTCGTGTGTCAGGGCATTATAGTAGCCGATGAGGCTGCTGCCCTCCATCTGTTTGTTGACGGTGGGAATCTTGGGGTTGTCCGATTGCATGTTGAGCCATCCGTCTTTGCCCTCCAGCTTAATCCATCCCTTCTGGCTGTATTCGTCTTGTTCCCATGAATTGAGCGAGGTGACGACTACGTCGGTGGCAAAGCTTTTAATAACATAGGGCATCCCCTCCATGGAGAAGTCTTTCAAATCAATCTTCAGCGAGTGGGGATCGGTTTGGCTCCAGCCGAAGTTGAAGATGATGGGGCATCCGGTAGGGAGCAATGTCTTGTCGGTCTCGCCCATGAAGGCGCGGATGTTTAGCACGATGTCGCCGGTGAGGAAACCTCGGGCTTCGGTGGTGAGTTGTTCAAGCTCTTGCTGGGGAGTGGCGTTGTCATCAGATGAACAAGATACGAGGCCTGAGAACAGGCACAGGGTTGCCAATAGCATGGCGGATAATTTTGCTGTTTTCATTGTTACGAAACTTTTTTTGTTATCAATCGGCTGCAAAGGTACTGCCTCGCTGTTAGTAGGACAATCCCCATTAATGGGGGTTTTCTTTGGATAAACGGGCGAGATATTCGGGGAAATAGTCGTTGGTTTTAGGTAGGAACGGCGAGCGGTATATAGCACCCTCGGACAAGCTTGCGACTACGGTCGCAAGTTACATTTGACCTTCAGACAAGCTTGCGACTGCCGTCGCAAGTCACATTTAACCCTCAGACAAGCTTGCGACTGCCGTAGCAAGTCACATTTAACCTTCAGACAAGCTTGCGACTGCGGTCGCAAGTTACATTTAACCCTCGGACAAGCTTGCGACTGCCGTCGCAAGTCACATTTAGCCCTCAGACAAGCTTGCGACTGCGGTCGCAAGTCACATTTGACCCTCAGACAAGCTTGCGACTGCCGTCGCAAGTCACATTTGACTCTCAGACAAGCTTGCGACTGCCGTCGCAAGTTACATTTAACCTTCAGACAAGCTTGCGACTGTGGTCGCAAACCTGCCTACGGAATTGGGCGGAGGTGTGTCAAAAGTAATTGGTTTGAGTTACTTCGTGTTTTGACACACGCCCACAAGACAAAGCAAGCTAAGATAACGGCCAGCTAACTGCGGACGAGAATCTTGACAGGGAATATTTAGATGACACAGTTTAGTTTACACACCCTACGTGGTCGGCATCAAATCCGTTAGAGCGCCTTTGTTCAGCTCGCGGATTATTCGGCGGCAAATTGTTTCAATTGAAGTTGTTCTACTCATTCCAAATCCTCCAGATGTTTAGATACCCAATTTTGATAATCATCATAGTTTCCTACATCATAATTCAAAGAATTTACATAATTATATACCATCTTAGAATAATGGGTATTCCTCATATTATTGCAAAAATCATCAAACGAGCTTTTTAACCCATCTTCTTTTAGAATTTTGTATAAAGCATACATTCCTGAGGAAGCAACTTTATGAGACGCATTCTCTTGTTTAATGTTCGACTTTTTTGTTTCTTCTCCAACGTTGCGCATTCGGAAAGTCCAAGTATCTAAATAATATACCGAGTTTATATGCTTATATCTTCCATTAAGAGCGCATAGATAACCAAGTAACATAAATGAAATATAGCATATAATAATTAAGCATACATATACTACATTCTTTCTCATATTCGATGTCATAACTTTAATCAATAAAATTAATACTATACTTATTTCAAACACATTCTATTTCCAATCACAGTAGCAACCCGCTCCACAAATTTAGCATATCTGTCACGCGCCAACTAAAGCTCATCTTGTAGTTTCAGACAAAGCATCGCCAAGAAAGCAACGTATATCTATCCACGTTCTGTTTTCTTTTGCTGCGATTTCGAGCTTCCCAAGAAATTGTTTTTTATTCCAAGAGCCTCGTCTATCCTCCGTTGATTCTCCCTCACTTCTTTGATTGAGTACGGATGCTCTTGATATCGTCGCAAGTATTCTTCTTGCCGCTTCTCCATTTCCAACCAAGCTTTTGACTTCATAACTATTCAATTTGAAATTATTGCCTCCATCTAACGGGCTTCAGCTATCCGGCTGTGGTATGCAGGAAATAAAGAAAAGGACACAGCATCTCTTCCTCAGATACAGCCTCTACATCAGCACAAAGGAACAAACATTTTTTTAAGCAACAGCAAGAAAGTTACAAAAATACCACGAGCCGCCCAATCCAACCACAAAGATAACGGCCAGCTATGCCAAAACGCTGCAGCCCAATGCACAATTTGGTCGTCTTACTCAAGAACCTTACCTTTGCCTTATCGTAACCAATAAGAAAGGAGTATTTTATATGACAACAATGGAACTCAAAACTGAACTCTCTCATCAACTTAGTTTAATTGGTGATGATGAAAATACGCTTCAACGCGTGCTGAGGTATGTTAAGCGTCTCACCGCGCAACAACAGAAAGCTACCCAAGAGACGGAATATATCAGTAAAGAAGAACTGCTTGCCGCCATACGGGAAGGCTTGCAAGAAGTAGCGGATGCCCGACGAACAGGAAAGAAACTTCAAACAGCGGAGGAATTGCTTAATGAATTATAGAATTATTGTTTTTCCGAAATTCGCAAAAGAGTTAAAACGATTAAGCAAAAAATATCGCTCAATAAAACAAGATTATGCCAAATTGCTTAATGAACTATATGCTAATCCTACTCTCGGTGTCGATTTGGGAGGTGGCGTACGAAAAATTCGTATGGCTATTGGAAGCAAAAACAGAGGCAAGAGCCACGGTGCCCGGGTGATCACTTTCACGTATCAACTTGATGAGGAAAATGGCGTTATCAACTTGCTCTATATTTACGACAAGAGCGAACGCGAAAGCCTCACTGCCGCAGAAATAGACGAATTGCTAAATGAAATTGGTTGGTAACTATTTCTACGCCTCTTTCTTTTATAATCTCGCGGATCACCCGCAAACCTGCAACTCTTCCAAGAACAGTTGAATGACCCTCTGGCAAACTTTCCCAAGCCTCGCAAAAAACCAAACGGCCACCTCGCAAAGTTTCCTAAGTCTCACTAAAAATAAAACCAACCCTTAGAAAACTTTCTCAACCCTCACTAAAAATCAAACGAGCCTTTAGAAAAGTTTTCCAATCCTCACTGAAAACCCAATGACCTCCTCGAAACTTTTTCCAAGCCGTGCTAAAAACCAAACCAATCCTTAGAAACTTTTTCCAACCCTCACTAAAAACAAAACGAACCCTACGAAAACTTTTCCAACCCCCGCAAAAAACCAAACCAACCCCGCGAAACTTTTCCAAAGCCTCACAAAAAACCAAACCAACCCTTGGAATTTTTTTCCAAGCCCCAAAGAACATCTCCTGAACGCCTCGCAAAGTTGCGAAGCATTCAGGAGATGTTGCTTGATGCCGTTGCAAAGCTGCCGGTGGACGGCTCAAACAAAATGGCGCTGCCGGAAAATAGTGGAACCGTTAGTTTCCAATCACCACATACTCGCGTCCGGCCTGCGTGCTCAAATCATAAAGGTATCCCCCGGTGGGAAGCTTGTCCGCTCCCTCCTCCAAGTGGTAGAGTGGGTTGGGGTTACTGCCGCGCGCCCGTTTCAGCCCCTTGCCCTTGAGCGGCACGGGCGAGTAGAGGCGGCAATTGCCGCCGAGGCGCGAGCTGATGGTTAGGCGCGTCACCTTTCCTTCGCTCCAGGTCAGGTTCAGCTCGAAGCCGCCGCGAGCTACCAGTCCGCGCACCTCGCCCGCGCTCCACACGTCGGGCAGTGCGGGCAAGAGATGGATAAATCCGTCGTGACTTTGCATCAACATCTCGGCAATGCCGGCCGTGCAACCAAAGTTTCCGTCGATCTGGAAGGGAGGATGGGCATCGAACAGGTTGGGATAGGTGCCGCCGCGTTTCTTTTCACCGCGCACCAGCGAGAGTTGGTCGGTGATGAGCTTGTAGGCATGATTGCCGTCGAGCAGCCGTGCCCAGAGGCACACTTTCCATCCCATGCTCCAGCCCGTGGAGGGGTCGCCGCGGGCAATGAGCGAGGTGCGGGCGGCCTGGGTAAGCGCGGGCGTGCGCAAGGGCGAAATCTGATTGCTCGGATAGAGCGCGTACAAATGCGAGACGTGGCGGTGCATGTCTTTGGGGTTGTCCCAATCGTGCATCCACTCCTGCAACTGTCCCCAGCGGCCGATTTGCAGCGGGGGCAACAGCTCGAGGCGTTGCTGGAGGCGCGCGGCAAAAGCAGGCTCTTCCGAGAGAATGTCGGTGGCGGCAATGACCGCCGTCCAGAGGTCGCGCACCAGTTCGTTGTCCATGCTGCATCCGGCGGCGGTGGTGGCTTTGTTTGCGCTGCCCGCGTGGGTGTTTTCGGGCGAGCTGCCCGGGCAAACCACCAGATAGCCGTGTTCGGGTTCAATCACCATCGTCTGGTCGAAGAAAAGTGCAGCCCCTTTGAGGATGGGAAACACGCGGCGCAGGAACTCCTTGTCGCCCGTGTAGAGGTAGTGCTGCCACAGGTGGGTGCAAAGCCACGCCCCGCCGGTTTGCCACATGCCCGAAGGAGCCTTGTCTACCGGCCCGCTGATGCGCCAGATGTCGGTGTTGTGATGCAATACCCACCCATCGGCATCGTAGAGCGTGCGTGCGGTGGCGGCGCCGGTTTGGCTCACCTCGTCGATGAGGCGGAAGAGCGGCTCGTTCAAATCGCTCAGGTTGGTGGATTCGGCCGGCCAATAGTTCATCTCCAGATTGATGTTACAGGTATATTTACTGTCCCACGAGGGGAGCAGTTTGTCGTTCCAGATGCCTTGCAATGTGGGCGGTTGACCTCCCGGCTGCGACGAGCAGATGAGCAGGTAACGGCCAAAGGTGTAGTACAGCCCCACCAACCAGCGGTCGTTGGTCTGTGCAAAACGTTCCACCCGCAAGTCGGTGGGCACATCGGGGTATTCATCTTCACCCAAGTAG
>JAISHB010000094.1 GCA_031262785.1 Prevotellaceae bacterium | reverse complement strand
CACAGTGCATAATTACGTTCTTTATTGGAAAGGGGACGCTTGCCGGGGGGAATTGTAACCTATTTCACTCTCTTTGAGGTATCTATATACAAAAACAACCTTGCTGCGGTGTGAGCAAGGTTGTTTTCGGGATAGAAACGGCGCAAGGTTAATCCTTGGCCTGATGTACGGTCAGTTGTGGGAAGGGGAAGTCGATGCCCTCTTTATTAAAGGTGGCATAGACCGTCTTGTTGATGTGGTGATAGACATCCCAGTAGTCGCTGCTCTTGACCCACACGCGAATCACCACGTCCACACTGCTGCTGTTGAGCGTATGGAGTGCCACGTAGGGCGCGGGGGTTTGCAGGATGCGTGCATCCGAAGCCAGCAGCGTGCGTACGGTGCTTTCTACCTTGTCGAAGTCTTCGCCGTAGTCCACGCCGATGGTCCAGTCGACCCGACGGGTGTCCTCTTTGCTGTAATTGACGATGGTGCCGCCGCTCAGGGCACCGTTGGGCACAAATACCACCTTGTTGTCGGGCGTAGTGAGGATGGTGTGAAAGATTTGAATCTCCCGTACCGAGCCAGACACGCCTTGGCATTCAATAAAGTCACCCACTTTGAAGGGACGCAGCACCAGCAAAATCAGTCCGCCGGCAAAGTTTTGCAAATTGCCCGACAGCGCCATGCCCACGGCTACACCTGCAGAGGCCAGCAAAGCGGCAAACGAAGTGGTTTCAATGCCCAGCTTACTGATAATGGCTACGATGAGCAAAATCATCAGCAGGATGTTTACCAAACTCTTGACGAAGCTTTGTACGCCGGCATCGACACTGCGCTTAACCAGCAGCTTGGCTACCAACTTGTTGATAAGAGAGATGAGGAAGCGGCCAACAATAAAAATGAGGATTGCCGCAAGGATACGTCCGCCTACCGATATGGACAGATCGATAAGTTTGTCTACTGTAAATGAATCAAGCATAATGTGAAGTTTGAGGAGTTATAAATAATGTTGATAAGTTTCCAATTTTATCCTATAAACGGAAATAGTTGTCAATTGTTTTGTAGGTTCGTCGAATTCCTCTACTTTTGTAGCCGAATTAATTAACGAGGGGTGCCCCAATACAACGGGCTGAGATCATACCCATAGCACCTGATCCGGGTAGTGCCGGCGAAGGGAACGGAAGAAAAGATCCCCTTTTCTGTTTCATCTCTTAAAAACAAGAACGATTGCAATGAACAAACTTGCAACTACGGTATGCCTTGCGTTGGCATCACCGTTTCTGGGCGCACAGACGCACCAAACAGACACCCTGCCGACCGTGGGTTTGCAGGCAGTAGAAATCATCGCCGCACGCGCCACGCAAACCACGCCCGTGGCGCACACCAACCTCTCGGGCGAGCAGGTGCAGCGGCAAAACACCGGGGTGGACATTCCCTATCTGCTCTCTTTTACGCCGTCGGTGCTCACCACTTCCGATGCCGGAGCGGGCATCGGCTACACTGCCATCCGCATCCGCGGCACCGATGCTTCGCGTATCAACGTCACCACCAATGGTATCCCCATGAACGATGCCGAAAGCAACTCGCTCTATTGGGTCAATACGCCCGATTTGGCCTCGTCGCTCCAATCGATTCAGGTACAACGTGGGGTGGGCACCTCTACCAACGGAGCAGGTGCCTTTGGCGGAAGCATTCATTTGCAAACCGAAGGCATACCCGCTCGTGCGGGTGCCGACTTTGCCGGAAGTTACGGCTCGTTTAACACGCACAAAGAGACGGTAAAGGCTTCTACCGGACTTGTCGGTGGTCGTTGGGGCGTCGATGTGCGTCTGTCCAACATCCACAGCGACGGCTATCGCGACCGCGCTTTTTCCAACCTCAAATCCTACTTCGTACAGGCCGGCTATTACGGCGCGCGGGGGTCTCTCAAGTTTATCACCTTCGGCGGAAACGAACAGACCTATCATGCCTGGGACGGCATAGACAAACAGATGCTCCAGACCGATCGCACCTACAATCCCAACGGGGTGATTAATGATGACCAGGGCAACGCCGTGGGATTCTACCAAAACCAGATAGACCGCTACCGCCAAACCCATTATCAACTGCTTTGGAACCATCGCCCGGCCGATGGATGGCTGCTGAACGCAGCCCTGCACTATACCGACGGGGCAGGCTACTACGAAGAATATAAGAATGCCCGCACGTTAGTCGAATACGGCCTCGATCCCTTTGTCACGGCCGACGGCACCGAGGTGGACAAGTCTAATCTGGTGCGGCGCAAATATGTAAGCAGCGGCTTTGGCGGAGCTATCTTTTCGTTGAATTATCAAACCCGTCGTCTTTCGGCCACATTGGGAGGGGGCGCCAATTACTACGAGAATGTGCATCACGGTACGGTCATCTGGGTGAAACACTACACGGGCAATCTTGAACCCGATCATCCGTACTACCGCAACAAAGGGCGGAAGGCCGATGGAAATCTCTACGTCAAGGCCACTTACGAGCCGGTGGACAACCTCTCGCTTTATGCCGATGTGCAAATGCGTCACTTGCGCTACCGCATCGGTGGAACGGGTGATCAATGGGACTGGCGCACGGCCACTCCGCAACAACTCAACACCGATGAGACCTTCACCTTCTTCAATCCCAAGGGCGGAGTGTATTGGAAGCTTGGTAAGCTTCACGCCCTCTACGCTTCGGTGGGTATTGCCCACAAAGAACCCACCCGCAACAACTACACGGACAACCTGCTCGAAACCCATCCCCGCGCCGAACGGATGACCGATTACGAACTGGGCTACACCTTCCGCACCAAACGTTTCCATGCCGCAGTGAATGCTTATCTGATGGACTACACCGATCAGCTTATCCTCACCGGTGCGCTCAATGAGATTGGCGAACCCGTCACCGCGAACGTCCGCAATAGCTACCGCATGGGATTGGAACTGACCGCAGGCGTGCAACTGTGTACTCCCCTGCGCTGGGAGGTCAATGCCACGTGGAGTCGCAACCGCATCCAAGCGATGGGCGGTCGCAGTATCCCCATTGCCTTCTCGCCGGCTATCATGGGGAATAGCCTGGTGGTATTCGACCTAAAGGGATGGCACGCCTCCCTGCAAAGCCAATATGTGGGACGGCAGCAGCTCAACAACGAAGCCGATAATCCCTTTCGGCTCGATGCCTGGTTGGTGAATAACCTCTCGGCGGCCTATACCTTCCGCCTCAAGGGCATCCGCTCCATCACACTCGGAGCTACGGTTTACAACCTCTTCAACGCCATGTATGAGAGCAACGGTTATGCCTCCGACGGCTACGCCGCTTATTATCCCAATGCGGGCATCAACGCGCTGGGGCATCTCACCCTGAGCTTCTGATGATGGAAACGCTTGAACTCATCGGTGCCGTCGTAGGGCTGGTTTACCTCTACCTCGAATACCGCGCCAGTATTTACCTGTGGATAGCGGGCATCATCATGCCCGCCATCTATTTAGTGGTCTATTACGAAGCCGGATTGTATGCCGACTTGGGTATCAACATCTACTACCTTGCGGCCGCTGTGTATGGATGGCTTGCATGGAAAAAGAAGAGTCCGGACAAGCGGCAAGAGCTGCCCATCACCCGCATGCCCCGTCGGTGGTTGCTGCCGCTGACCGCACTCTTCGTCCTCGCCTTTCTATTCATCACCTGGCTACTGATACGCTTTACCGACAGCAACGTGCCCGTATGGGATGCTTTCACCACGGCACTGAGCATCGTGGGCATGTGGATGCTGGCACGCAAGTGGCTCGAACAATGGCTCTCGTGGATAGCGGTCGATGTGGTGAGTGCCGGCTTGTATCTCTACAAAGATCTTCCCGCCACCGCCGCCCTCTATGCGTTGTATGCCGTTGTGGCCTGGTTCGGCTACCGAAAGTGGCAACAGATGACTTCATACAACACCTAATTATATATGGAACCTTTCGCACTCGTGGTTGCCAATGGCGACTATCCCACCCATCCGGCGGCGCTGGATGCTATGCGCCGCGCCGCCTACACTGTCTGCTGCGACGGTGGCGCCGATGCCTACCTGGCCGATGGTCGTCTGCCCGACGCCATTGTCGGTGATGGCGATTCGCTCAGCGCGGCCAATCGAATCAAGTACGCCGCACTGCTTCACTGCTTCCCCGACCAGGAAACCAACGATCAAACCAAGGCGGTTCGTTTCCTGCAGCAGCAGGGACATCGTCGCATCGTTATTGTGGGAGCCACCGGCAAACGCGAAGACCACACGCTGGGCAACATCAGCCTGCTCCTGGAATATATGCATCAGGGAGTCCGTGTGGAGATGCTCACCGACTACGGCCGTTTCATTCCCTGCTGCAACACCGCCACATTTGCCACGTGTGCCGGGCAACAGGTCTCTCTCTTCAATTTCGGTGCCCGCGGATTGCGCGCCCAAGGATTGCGCTATCCGCTGCGCGATTTCACCTCGTGGTGGCAGGGCACCCTAAACGAAGCCCTGGGCACGGAACTAACCGTTCATGCCCAGGGCGACTATTTGCTGTTTTTGGAACACCCTACGGGCGAAACAGTGCCTTGACACGCTCGTAGGAGGCCAAATCGCCTATGTCGTGTCTGGCTCCGGTCATCGGCCAGGCATGCAGGGTGGTGCGGGTGGTCAGGTAATGCGCCAGATTGCCCGGGGCGTCGTAACCGCATCCGTCGGCAATGGCCGAACGAATCAGGGGCAGGTCGCTCCGGCGGTAGAGGTAGAAAGGGGGAACCGCCCAATGGGTTTTAGGCTCCCGGGGTTTCTCTTCCATGAGCAACACTTTGTGGTCGGCATCCAAGCAAACCACACCGGTCTTCTGCAAGGCGGGGATGCTCGGCTCGTGGTGACACATAATCAGTGAAGTCTGCTTTTGGTGGAAATAGTCCACAAAGCCACGGAAGGAAAACTCCAGCACATTGTCGGCCGCAGCCACCAATACATCGTCGTCGATTTGCAGTTGGTCGAGTGCCAGAATCAAATCGTTGACCGCACCGATGCGCGTCTCGTTGGTAAGAGAACCGTCGTCGACGAGCCTCAGCGGCTTGACATAGCAACTCTCCGCCGCCCATCGCTCAAAGACGGGCATAAATTTGTGATTGCTCACAATAATATGTTCACAGATGTCGGCGATGGCATCCAGATCGGCCAACATGCGGTCGAGCAGCGTGGAGCCGCCCACCTCCAACAACGGTTTGGGGAAATTCTCGGTGAGCGGATACAGGCGCGTGGCATAACCGGCAGCAAGGATAATGGTTTTCATGAGCGGGCGGTAGTATCGGATGATTCGTCGGTAATGAAGCGGGCACCGTGGTCGGTTTTGCAGAAATAGATGGCAAAAGATTGCGCATACTCGGGGAAGCGGGCAAGGTATTCGCGGGTAACCTGCTCCTGGATTTTCTCTTTCTGCTCGGGGTCGATCAGTGCAATGCAGGCGCCTTTGAAGCCGGCACCGGAGAAACGTCCTCCGTAGATGCCGGGGGTTTGGCGCATAATCTCGTAGATGGCTATCAGCTCGGGCGAGCCGCACTCGTAGTTGTGGATCGAGCTTTCGCAACTCTCGAAACAAAGCTCGCCGAAACGTTTGAGGTTGCCCGTTTCCCAGGCGGTGACGCCTTGGCGCACGCGGTGATATTCCGAATAGAAATGTTCGGCGCGTCGGGCAAAACGTTCGGGCATACGGTAGCGGGTCAGCTCGAAGGTCTGTTTGGGGATGGCACGCAGGTAGGTGTCCTGTAGTTTTTTGAGGGGTTGATTCATGTAGGCCAACATGTTCCATGCCGCCGTTTTGCACTCGTTCACGCGCAGGTTGTAGTCGCTCGAAACCAGCGAACGGGTCAATCCCGAGAAAAAGATGCCCAGCTCGAAAGGCAACATGTGTGAGGGTTGGGGAATGATGCGGTATTCGCTGCTGTCGGTATCCAGAAAGAGCAAACTATCTTTCTCGCCCAACACGATGCTGGCCTGGTCGAGGATACCGTTGTTCAGTCCCACATATTCGCGTTCGGCCTGCGAGGCAATACGTACCACCTCCATTTTGGCCAGCAAGATACCGTTGGCTTCGGCCAGCGCCATCACGTAGGCCACCAGCACGGCGGCACTCGAAGATAATCCGCCGATGGGCAAGGATCCCTGCAGGCGTCCTTCGATGCCGTGCTTGAGGGCGAATCGTTTTTTCAGCGCGTAGGCCGCCCCGCGGGCGTAGTCGCCCCAATTGCCCTGTTTGAGTTCGTCGGCCTCCTGCAGATCAAACTGCACGTTGCCGGCAAATGTGCCGCTGGTGAGCCGTACTTGACTGTCTTGGCGGACGGTATACCACAGGTCTACGCCTTTGTCGAAAGCAAAACCGGTGACCAAACCGTGTTGATGGTCGACGTGTGCCCCCAGCGGACAAACGCGGTAGGGCGAATAGATATGTTTTTCCATGAGTGAGGATGGATTGAATTAGCAAACAGGAAGATGGTAGAAACTGCGATACCACTCGATGGTGGCACGTACCCCTTCGCCGATGGGGGTGTCGGGCTTAAAGCCCAGCTCTTGTTGCAGCGCCGTGGTGTCCGCATTGGTCTGATAAACATCGCCCGGCTGCATGGGAAGGAATATTTTTTCGGCCGGATGTCCGATGGCCTCTTCGATAGCCCCGATAAAATCCATTAGCTTGACGGGTTGTGAATTGCCGATATTGTATATTTTATAAGGTGCCGTAGAGGTGGCCGGGTCGGGTTGAACGGAATTCCACCGGTCGTTACCCGCGGGAATGTGGTCAATTACGCGGAGCACTCCCTCCACAATGTCGTCGATATAGGTGAAATCGCGCAGCATGTCGCCGTTATTAAACACCTTGACGGCGCGCCCGTGCAAGATGGCATCGGCAAAGAGGAAGGGAGACATGTCGGGGCGTCCCCACGGTCCGTAAACGGTGAAGAAACGCAGGCCGGTGGAAGGGATGCCGTACAAATGGCTGTAGGTGTGTGCCATCAGTTCGTTGGCTTTCTTAGTGGCGGCATACAGGCTCACCGGATGTGCAATGGAGTCGTGCTCGGAGAAAGGAACAGCGCCGTTCATCCCGTAGACACTGCTGGAGCTTGCATAGACCAAGTGTTTAACGGCGTGGTGCCGACATCCCTCCAGGATGTTCAGAAATCCATCGACATTGCTCTCTACATAGGCGTAGGGGTTCTCGATAGAATAACGCACGCCGGCCTGTGCGGCCAGGTTGACCACGACCTCGAATTGTTCGTTGGACATCAGCATCTCCATGGCCTGACGGTCTTCCAGGTTCATGCGAATAAAGCGAAGACGGGCATAGGTGGTGCTCGGCACAAACTTATACCAGGCAACCTGGTCGCGCCCAATGCCCAGCGTCTCTAAACGCCCATATTTGAGATTGACATCGTAGTAGCTGTTGATATTGTCTAAGGCAACCACTTCATCGCCGCGCTCCAAAAGGCGTCGGCACACATACGAGCCGATAAAGCCGGCTGCTCCTGTTACTAAGAGTTTCATGTTGTTGATTTGAATAACTGAGGATATAATTTACACCTAAAGAGCGACAAAAGTAAAGAGAATCCCCCACTTTTCAGCAGATTAGGGAGTAATAATGCGAGTGAACGGTGAATTAGTGCGTTAGCGTCAATGCTGCTGTGTAATCAACAGACACCTGTATCGCGACATTAGGACTGTCGCAATGTCGCGACTTCAATCTACTTATATGTTGGTAGACACTAATCGCGACATGATGTCGCAATTAGTGTCGCGATAAAAATCAAATGAGTTCGTAATGTGTATTAGGACCCGACCCTTTTCGCTCTATCAGCTTCAGCTCGGTCATGTGCGTCAAATGCCTTTCCGCTTTCTTCGTATCATAGCCAAAATGCCCCTCATATTCTTTTCTGGTGATACTTTTGACAAGGCGGATATGGTTGAAGCCACGTAATTCATCCTCATTCAGTTCTTTTAGTCTATCATCCCCTGTCACCTCTTTATATGAGTCCATATTTCTGGCAAAAGTAAATACCACATACGGATCCTCATAAGCAACCACAGGAAGTGGCAGATGGTACTTATCGGGTAATTCCTTTATGGTTTGGAACCCCAAACCTCGCTGTTCGACCAAGTCCATTTGATCGAATACATACATAATCTTCGGATTGCGGCTCAGCGAAGGAGCGTTGAACCGCTGTATCTGTTCCATAGTCAAAGGTTGTACCGGCATACCGGGACTTTTGACAATGATAGCTTCATCGTTAATTTCAAAATAGATAGGTGCACCTTCTATATCGTAATCTCTATGACAAATGGAGTTTAAGGCGGTTTCCCTTATAACCTCTACCGGATAATCATATATCGTTTGTCGCTTAGCCTGCGAACGGTCTATCTGTTTACCTATGTGATTTTCGTACCATTTAACCACTTGTATAGCTTGTTGCAGCAGTGAACCCTCTATTGTGGCAATTTCCTCTTTGCGATTTGCAGTCCTGAACGTTGCCCGAATGAGAGCATTCGGGTATAATAGTTGCGGTCTGTTACCGAATAAGAGCAGCCCTAATCCGGTCGGGACAAATACACCATTTTTCCCTTCAATCATGCCTAATTGGGTGAACACTCGAAAGAAAGAATCCGAGTTTATTTCAACACCAATACCGGCGGTTTTGAGGAAGGTTGCTATATCTTCTTTGGATAGGTCTTCCAGCGAAGATTTAGATTCCATTTTTTCTTTCTCGGTTAGAACGTGTATAGTAACGTCCTCTTTGACTCTCTTAGCTCTCTCTTCGGCTTCTTTGATGAATTGTTTATTACATTCTCTAATAACCTCTTGCAAATCGGCATCAAACATTTCAACTTCAACACCATTGTCTAAAAGGTACTTGATGCCTTTGCGGTCGACAGTGGGGTCGGGGTCTTCGATACCAATCCAAACTTTACTTATACGAGCATTTACGATACGTTCGGCACAACTCAGTTTGGGATGCTTTCTCGCTCCGGGCGCACAAGGTTCCAGTGTGGCGAACAAGATAGAGCCATCCAGCTTGACTGAACGATATTTCCGTTCTAACAGCGTAAATTCGGCATGGTCTCCTTGCCTTAGTTCACCTCGGTAGGCTGTGTCTATTGTACCGTTAGGCATAATCAGTAAAGCCCCTACATTGGGGCTAACCTTATCCGGTCGTGGTTCTTGAATGGATTGTTTCATCACAACAATAACCATTTCCATATATTTTCGTGGATTAAAATCTTCCTGTATCATAGCCATATAACTTTTGTAGGCAAAAGTAAAGAGAATATCTGCAAGCCGCAACGAAAAGCCCTTTTTTGTGGAACAAATGTTAAACACTACCTTTGCCGGATGAATCCCCAACAGAAAGTATCTCATTACATTGCGAGCCGTCAACTCTTTGCGCCGACGGACAAACTGCTGGTTGCCCTGAGCGGAGGCGCCGATTCGGTGGCCTTGCTGCGTCTGCTGTTGTCTTTGGGCTATGATTGCCGGGCGGCGCATTGCAACTTTCAGCTGCGCGGGGACGAATCGGACCAGGACGAAGCTTTTGTGCGCGCGCTCTGCGAAGAGCTTCACGTCCCCTTGCAGGTGCGCTCGTTTGGCACGCTTGAGGAGGCTTCCCGCCGGAAGGTCTCCATCGAAATGGCTGCCCGTGAGCTTCGCTATGCGTGGTTTGAGGAGTTGCGCCAAGGGCACGGGTTGCATTGGATTGCCGTGGCACATCACCGCGACGACAGTGTGGAGACGCTGCTGTTGAACCTGATTCGCGGCACGGGCATTCACGGACTCACGGGGATTCGTCCGCGCAACGGAAAGGTGGTGCGTCCGTTGCTCTGTCTGAACCGCGCCGAGATTGAGGAGTATCTCTCTTGGCTGGGACAACCTTACATGACCGACAGCACCAACCTGAAGGACGACTATCTTCGCAACAAAATACGCCTCGACCTGCTTCCGCTCATGCAACGCATCCATCCTGCCGTCAAAGAGAGCCTGCAGCGCACCACCGAGCACCTGCACGATGCGGAACTCCTATATAATAGAGGAATAGCGGAAGCCCTGGAGCGGGTGCGGGTGGGGCGGCATATTTCCATTGCCGCCTTGCAGCAAGAGGCTTCGCCCGGCGCTGTGCTCTTCGAGGTGCTTCACCCGCTGGGATTTCATGCCGCGCAACTCGACCGCATCCTGGCTTCCTTACACGGCCAGTCGGGCAAACAATTCCGCTCTGCCACCCATCGCGTAGTCAAAGACCGTGAGCTGTTGCTGATAGAATCGGTCGATGAGCGAACGGCGGATACGCCTCCTTTTACTTTGCGCACCACCACGCTGCCGATGAGCGAAACCTTTCAAATTCCCCGTAGCTCGTCCGTGGCCTGCTTGGATGCCGATACCTTGCAATTGCCCCTGACGCTGCGTCGGCTGCAGCAGGGCGATCGCTTTGTTCCCTTGGGCATGAAGGGGCAAAAATTGGTGAGCGATTACCTGACCGACCGTAAATACTCCCTGCCCGACAAAGCTGCGCAATGGGTGTTGTGCAGCGGCGAGCAAATCGTTTGGTTGGTAGGCGAACGCATCGATCATCGTTTCCGCCTGACCGATTCGACCCGCAGCATCTATCAGGTGGAGCTACTCCCCTGAAAAAGAGCCATTTTGCGCTGCCGCAGCTATGCCGCCGCCAAAAAGAGTGCTTCACACTGCTTTTTTGTAATGGATTATTTCAGGCGAACTCATCATAGTGCTTTTTTGTAATGGATTATTTCAGGGGGAACCTTCACAACCTTTTTTTGTAATGGATTATTTCACGCGGACACTTCACAGCTCTTTTTTGTAATGGATTATTTCACGCGGACACTTCACAACCCTTTTTTGTAATGGATTATTTCACGCGGACACTTCACAACCCTTTTTTGTAATGGATTATTTCACGCGGACACTTCACAACCCTTTTTTGTATTGGATTATTTCAGACGGACATTTCACAGCTCTTTTTTGTATTGGATTATTTCAGATGGACATTTCACAGCCCTGTGAAGGTCGTTTTTCGCCGGGATGAGGATTTCACAGCGCTGCGAAGAGTGCATTTTTTGCACGGAATATCCTTAAAATAGGTGAATAAGCTGCGCGGAGACAAAAAAGAAGGTTCACATGCTTTATTATATCAAAACTATGGCTACCTTTGCGCCGTTTAAGAATCACCAAACTTCCCAAAACATCTTTTTTAAAATAACTAAAGGTACGGTTTCGTGCGTTTATCGACGACGTTATAGTGCATCGTTATGTACCTTTCCAACCATATATTTACTAAAAAACCATTTATTTTTTAATGTATGATTTATAACATCATTCAATTGAACGAGAAGAGTTTGTCCGATCTGCAAACTATTGCCCAGGAGTTGGGCATTAAGAAGCCGGATGCACTCAAAAAAGAAGAGCTTGTTTATAAAATCTTAGACGAACAAGCCATCGTAGGTGCCACAAAGAAGGTCGCAGCCGACAAACTCAAAGAAGAACGCAAGGGAGATAAAGGTCCGAAGCGCGGCCGCGTAGCGGTAAAGAAGGAGAGCACCAACCAAGTGTTTCCGGCCGCAACCAAAAACGAACCTGCCAAAGCCAAACAGGAACCTGCCTCTAATTCACCTTTCAAGACCTTGCCGAAAAACGCCAAGCCTGTGAAACCGGTACGTCCGGAGGCCGCCGCCACCCCGCCGGCTGCGCCTGTTCCCGCCGTTACAACCCCTCCCCCGGCGACGCCTGCCGCGCCCGCTGCCGCACAACCCGTGGCCGGCGAAGAGACTCCGCCCAAACGCAAACGGGGTCGCCCGCGTAAAGTACAGCCCCAGGAGAGCGTGCAAACAGAAGCTCCGGCACCGGTAGAAGCCGCTCCGGCTGCTGAGGCCGCCCCCGCTCCGGTTGCCGCCCCTGCACCCAAACTTCCTGCCCCCGAGCTTCCCAAACCGGTGCTCAAAAGCGAAACGGAGAAACCCCAAACACCGGCCGCTCCCGAGCGTCCGACGTTACCCCCGGTCGCAGCCGACGACTTCATCCCCATCGAAGACTTGGAAGTGTCGTCGGAAAAAATAGCGCTGCCTTCGGAACTGTTCGCCAAGTTTGAGGCTACCAAGGCCGAACCGCCGGTGATGAAACCCAAACAGCCCCAACCGCAACCGCGTCAGCCCCAACCGCAACAGCGGCCGCGTCCGAATATGCCTCCCCAGCCCAATCGCCCCGGCAATCAGCTGCCCGGGCAACGCCCGCCCGGGCAACGTCCGCCCCAGGGCATGCGCGATCCCTACTACAACAATAATATGCCCGACCGCCGCCAAGTAATTGATTACGATTTCGATAACATTCTGGGTGGCACCGGCGTGCTCGAGATTATGCAAGACGGATACGGATTCCTCCGTTCGTCGGACTACAACTACCTCTCTTCACCCGACGACATCTATGTATCGCAGTCGCAAATCAAACTCTTCGGCCTCAAAACGGGCGATGTGGTAGACGGCACCATTCGTCCGCCCAAAGAGGGAGAGAAATACTTCCCGCTCGTACAGGTCTATAAAATAAATGGCCGCGACCCGGGTGTGGTGCGCGATCGGGTTCCCTTCGAGCACCTGACGCCGCTTTTCCCCGATGAGAAATTCCGTCTGTGCAAGGGAGGCTATTCCGATTCGCTGTCGGCTCGCGTGGTAGACCTGTTTGCCCCCATCGGCAAAGGACAACGTGCCCTGATTGTGGCGCAGCCCAAAACGGGTAAGACCATCTTGATGAAAGACATCGCTAATGCTATTGCCGCCAATCACCCCGAGGTCTATATGATTATGTTGCTCATCGACGAACGTCCCGAGGAAGTGACCGACATGGCACGTACCGTCAATGCCGAAGTGATTGCCTCCACCTTCGACGAACCGGCCGAACGCCACGTGAAGATTGCCGGCATTGTGCTTGAAAAAGCCAAGCGATTGGTGGAGTGCGGACACGATGTGGTGATATTCCTCGACTCCATTACCCGTTTGGCGCGTGCCTACAACACGGTTTCGCCCGCATCGGGCAAAGTATTGTCCGGTGGTGTGGATGCCAATGCGTTGCACAAACCCAAACGTTTCTTCGGAGCCGCCCGCAACATCGAACACGGCGGATCGCTCACCATTCTGGCCACCGCACTGATCGACACGGGTTCCAAAATGGACGAGGTTATCTTTGAGGAGTTCAAGGGAACCGGCAACATGGAGTTGCAACTCGATCGCAACCTGTCGAACAAACGCATCTTCCCGGCGGTGAACATTGTGGCCTCGAGCACCCGTCGCGACGATTTGTTGCAAGACAAGCAAACGCTCGACCGCATGTGGATTCTCCGCAAGTATCTTAGCGATATGAATCCGCTCGAAGCGATGAACTTCGTCAAAGACCGGTTGGTCAATACCAAAGACAACGAGGAGTTTTTGATGAGTATGAATAGCTAACCGAGAGCTATTTCTTCAATACCCATACACTGGTGAAGCCCTCGGGCTTGCGCATTTCGTGCAATGCCCGATAGGCTTCGGCATTGGTAGGATACGATGCCAAAGCGATACGTATCTTGCCGTCACCCACAATGGCTTTGGCATCTGCGTAGCCTTGCGCTACCAGTGCCGAGGCCATTTTCTTTGCCTCTTCCTGCGAATTGATGCTGGCAATAATAAGATGGTAGGGTTTGGACACTACCGGAGCAGGCGTTTGAACGGGTTGGGGAGGAGCGATCACCGGGGTGGTCTCTATCGAGAGCGTTTCCAACTGCTCCATCAGTTGTTGGGGAACTAATCCGGCCATGCTTTCGTGCGGCAACTCTCCATTTTCCAGAGGCGTAGAAAACAGAAACAAAAGCAGGAAGATGGCTGCCACGGCAGCCGCACGGGCAAGATAGGCGGGATGGAGGATGATCGTCGGCGTGGGTTTTTGTTTGGCGGCGGGATGTTCCACCGGCGCAGCGGGTTGGCGTGCGGGAAGCGGCGTCAGCTCAACGGCATCTAATCCATATAAAGAAGGCGTGGCGATGCGGTCGTTGTAGGGAGTGAAACTGAATTGATTTTCGATGTTGTAGGAGAGTTCGCCGATGTGGGGCAGTTCCGCTTTGCCTTCGTCTTGCAACCGGTCGAACAACGCGTCTATTTGCTGTTCTACCAACCGGCTGGCTTCGGGGAAGCTGATGTTGTAGACCGACATATAAGATTGCACCAGCAGTCCGTCGTTCAACGTGAGTTGCGGATTAAAACCGATTGAACGGGTAGGGGGAAGAAAACGATGCTCGTTATCCACCCGTGCAGCCGGTAGATAATGCGCCACGAAGCCACCTAAATTGGGCATCGTCACGCAATCGTTTTCCAAGAGCAATGCTTCAATGTGCTGAGCGAGTTCAATCATAGGGCAAAAGTACGCCATTTTTGGAAGATAGCCGTCGGTGCCCTCCTTTTTCTTTTAACAACTTATAAACAGGATTAAATGATTATCTTTGCGAGCAAACTATTCACATGCTATTGTCGTGAAACGAACCTCCCCGCATCTTCTACCCGGGCGCACGCACCTTTTGCTCTTAGCGTTGCTGCTCTGTTTCCCGCTTTCGCTCTGCGGACAAAGCCATCTGCAACAAATGGCCGCATTTGTGCGCAACATCCATCAATTCTCCCAACTCAATCCGCAGGAGAAGGTCTTTCTCCATTTCGACAACACCGGTTATTTCATTGGTGATACCATCTGGTTTAAAGCCTACGTGGTGGAAGCCTCCGAGCTTAAGCCGACCGATGTAAGCAAGCTGTTGCACGTAGAGATGCTCACCCCCGAAGGCGATATTTATCAAGAACTCAAGCTAAAGATAGAGAATGGCCAGTGTCACGGCGATATTCCCATTGAGACGAAGTTCACACAAAGCGGCTTTTATGAAATTCGCGCCTACACGCGCAGCATGCTTAACTTTGGGGACGATTGCATCTTCTCCCGTGTCTTTCCCATTTACGAGAAGCCTTCGGTGGCGGGCGATTACCACGAGGCGAAGATGGAACAACGTCCTCCCTACCGCATGATGCGGAAAGCATCGTCCGAGAGGCTCGAAAAGCTGAATCTCACCTTTTATCCCGAAGGAGGCAACAGCATCCTCGGCCTGCCCTCGCACGTAGCCTTCAAAGCGACCGACCAAAATGGGGAAGAGACGGACATAGAAGGAAATGTATATGCCGAAAACGGCGACTGGGTGGCCGCACTCAAAACCGTGCACGAGGGGATGGGCGTGTTCGAATATCTCCCCGGCGCAGGGCAATACAAAGCAGTGGTTACATCTAATAATCAGGCGTATCGTTTTTCAATTCCGGCAGCATTGCCCTCAGGATATGCCTTGTGTGTGACCAATACGGATGCCCGATTCCTTACCGCGCAAATTAATGCGACCGGTTCGCCAGCGAGTGACAGCATCGGCGTGTCTGTTTCCTGTCGTGGCAAGGTGATTTCCTTTCAAGCGGGCGTCGCGCCCCTAACTCTTCGATACAACAAGGAGGAATTGCCCGCCGGTGTGCTGCAACTGACCGTTTTCGATGCCGCCGGCCGCATTTTGGCCGAGCGATTGGCCTTCAATAATAAGCCGGCTTTTGCGCCGATTGAGATTCGGCAAGACAAGCCGCATTATGCGCCGTTCGAGAAGATTACGCTTACAGTTTCGGCTCCGCCAAATTTAACCCTCTCGCTTGCCGTTCGCGACAAAGCCTCCTCGCCTATCACAAGCTACGGAGATAACCTACTGACCGACCTGCTGCTCTCTTCGGACATTCGCGGGTATGTGAAAAATCCGATGTATTATTTTGAAGGGAACGACCGCAACCGGCGCTTTGAACTCGATTTGTTGATGATGGTGCAAGGTTGGCGGCGCTATAACTTGTCGCAGATGGCGGGCGCGATTCCTTTTGCAGGAAAACAGTATGTGGAAGAGGGATTGATGCTGGCGGGCAAGGTGTACGGCGTGAAAAAAGAGGCTCCCAAGCTAACCGTCCTGATGCAACAGGGAAACCGTCGCTATTTCGATGCGTGCGACACCGACAGCAC
>JAISHB010000072.1 GCA_031262785.1 Prevotellaceae bacterium | reverse complement strand
CTTTTTGATTAAGGGGGCTTGGAAAGCAAAAAGGACAGTGCAAAAGCTGAATAGGAATAGTCTGGCAATGATTCTTTGATGCTAATCAGGTTTTATCGGACAGCAATAATTGCAAATAGCGAAGGACATAGCAAAAGAATTTATTAAAGAAGGATGTAGATACCTAAAAATCAGCACTCCGCCTTTGATGTTTATGCCTTTCCCTCCAATACTCGTAGATACAGTAGCCCCTGCTTTTCTTCTTAAAGATCATTCTGGCATAGTCATCAATAATTATTTTCTAGAGTATTGCATTAAGAAAAAATCATTTACTCCATTACGGATATATTTGTATTGTTTAGTCCGTCAGATCTACACCCATCAGAATAAGCTACAAAACGAAAAAACTGAAATAGATGCGTGTGCTTATGCTATGGCACTCAGTATGGTAAAAGGTCTTCGATTTGACCTTTCGTTATTCAATAACGGAATTAACACGGAAGAACTAAGGAGCAGAATGCTTGAGATTTTACATCAAGAATTCCATCTCATTTGTGAACTTAGAACTGATTTAGACACAAAAGATGAAAGACTAAGACTAAGCTTAACGCCAGAATTTGAAGAATACTATTCGAATACAATCAAGCAGGCATCAATTGCAACAATATATTTGGCTGATACAAATAAAGGGACTCAAGACACACCATTTGAAGATATAAATGAGGCGTGTAAATATATAAAAAAGATAGAAGTCGAAGCTTATGATAACGATGGGTATTTGAATACTACAATCGCCAAAATGGATTATTTTTATGACAGAAAATATCAGTTATTTCGTATACCATTTGCACATCCTTATGTTACGCTTTTAGAAAACAGACTCCCGCACAACGCATTCATTGTTAATCAATTAGAAAGCCATAGATTCTCCTTAAAGCCAAATCTATATAGGAGAAAGTTCTTATATCGAGGGCAAAGCAAATACTACGATAGATGCGTCCCTACTTTATTTAGAGATGAAAAACAAAATTATTTCCTAAAAGAGTTGATTTGGGGCGATGAAATGACATATCTCATATCTTCCCATCCATTAGTTAAACTATTGGGAGATGGTGTTAGCTTACTCCATGATAAGTTCATATTTGAGATGAATTACTCTGGATTAGCCCAGCATTACGGCACCAAGACGGGCCTTTTAGATTTAACTTCGAATTTGGGCGCAGCCAAATTCTTTGCCGTAACGAATTACAACTCGACAACAAATGAGTATGAACCATTCCTAAGCAACGATGAGATTGGCGTGTTGTACTATTATGAAATCAAGATGCCTCATGCTTTTCACCCAAATGAAGAGAAAGGTTATCACCTATCAACTATAGGAAAGCAAGTCTTTATGCGTAGCGGAGCGCAACATGGATTCTTATTAGAAATGTCTAAAGATAGTAATTTTAATGATTTTGCTGAAGTACATAAAGTCTTTTTTAAACATGTACCGGCAATCTCTCAGGAGATATTTGACAAACAAAATCAGGGAAAGGAACTTTTCCCGGTAGATATTTTAGAGAAAGCCTGGAGAGCAAAAATGAATAATATCGCAACAAAGAAAAAAGTATCTCTTCAAGCTGTTCTGAACAATCAAAAAAGAAATCAGAACGAAACAATTATGTCTCTAATCCGAAAACTATATAATGAGGGTATAATAGTAGACAACTATATCCCGCAGTTTACCTCTGCGCAATTAAAAGAATACTATGATGATATAAAAAATGGATGGTGGGAAGAATTTTGCAAGGACATTTACTTCTACGGTACAGATGGTGCTCTTTATAAAGAAGAACTTTTAAATCTACCCAATAGATCTGAATACAAGTGGGCTTTCAAAGACGTCAGAAAAGGAGAATGAACAAAATCGGTCATCGGGTCTGTAAACCAAACTGTGTCATCTAAAAATTCCCTATCAAGATTCTCGCTTGCAGTTCGCTCGCCTTGTCTTAAATACGAAGAAAAAACAGCCCTATAAGCATGAGATTAAATGCTTTTCAATCCCCCAATCTACCACATTCCTCCATGTCCCCGAAATCATGCGTAAACTCACAAGCCGTCTCAGGAAGCGTCAACATTAAATCGGCCAATAATTCAGGGGAAGGCGATAACGCTCTAAAAACGCTTATTGCCTTTTTACACACAGAAATTCTGCATTTACCAAAGCCGCGACTCGGATAGAACTCATTCACAATTACTTTCTTATATTTCTACACCACATCCTTTTCGCTTTGAGGATGAAGATACATCTCGTAAAACTCTTTCACAGACTTATATCTGCCATACAAATCCAATATCTGTTCTACCAGCTGTTCTTTGCGGAGTGATAACAGTTCTTTCTTTAGTGCTGCTTTAGACATGATGCTATACTGATAAATGATTGATTGCCACAAAGGCGCAAAATAAAAGCCTCAAAACATATTCTGTTCCGAGGCTTTTTCCTATGAGTGCGCCACAAGGGTCTACACCGTCTTCTCTATTCCCCACACAAAGGCACGCAGTCCGAGTTGCTCGGTTTGCTTGTCTAACTGATGCAATTTCTCCAGCAGCGGATCTACGCGGTCGTCTTCCACGATGGTGATGATGGCCGAGCACATCGAAGGCCATGCGTGGCTGCCGTAGTGCGGTTCGCCGGTTTTCGTGCCGCGTCCCTGCACCTGCTCCCAATAGGTGAAGCCGCGGCAGTTGAGGCGTTCGAGGGTGGTGACGATGCGCTCGTAAAACGCTTGGTCGAAGGTGATTAATACTGATTTCATATCGTTATTCGTTTAAAGGAGGGCCAGCCCCGATGGCTTGCCCTCCGTTTGGTTATTATAGACTATTTTATGCGATCGCGAACGATTTCACTGCGGTGCTCGTCGAAATAGGTTTGCATTTCGCGTTGCCGGCGCAGTTTCTTGCGGGTACGTTTCACGCCGATGGCGGCAAACATGCCGTACATGGCGGGCACGTATATCAGCGTCAGGATGGAGGCTACCGTCAAACCGCCGATAACGGCAATGGCCATCGGACGCCACATCTCCGAGCCTTGTCCGTGACTAACGGCCATCGGAATCATACCCAAGATGGTGGTACAGGTGGTCATCAACACCGGACGCAGACGACTGCGTCCACCGGTAATCACGGCGTGGATAATCGATTGCCCGCGCTCGCGGCACAGGTTGGTGTAGTCGATGAGCACGATACCGTTCTTCACCACAATACCAATCAGCATGATGCCGCCCAACATACTCATTACATTGAGCGTGGTGTCGGTCACAAAGAGCGCCATCAACACCCCGCTGAACGCAAAGAAGATGGAGAAGATCAGGATGAACGGATAGGAGAGCGATTCGAACTGCGCGGCAATCACAATGAAGACGAGCACAAAAATCAGGATCGCCAACGTGCTCAAATCGCGGAACGAATCCTGTTGGTCTTCATACGAACCGGCCACCTGCATGCTGATGCCCGAGGGCAGATCCATCCGGCTGATGATGGCATTTCCCTCGTTTACCACCTCACTCAACGGAGCACCCGAGGCCACAACGGCCGATACGGTGACGATGCGTTCGCGGTCTTTACGTTCGATGGTGGGCGGCGAGAAACGTTCCACCACCTTGCCCAATTCTTTGACGCGGATGCCTTCGCCCCCGGCATTGTAGATGATGATGTTCTCGATGGCTTCCAAGCTGGTGCGGAACTCGGGTGCGTAGCGCACTTTGATGTCGTACTCGTCGCCGTCTTCGCGGAACTGCGAGGCGGTGGCACCGTTGAAACGGTTACGCAGGTAGGTTCCGGCCGTCGACAGGTTGAGTCCGTGAAGCGCCAGCTTTTCGCGGTCGAACTCTACGCGGTATTCGGGCTGATAGTCGCCACGGCTGATGTTGACCTCGGAAACGCCTTTGGCCTTGAGCAGCTCGCGCTTAAGTTGGGCAGCCAGCGTATCGGTCACGGCCATGTCGTAGCCGTAGATTTCAAAGTCGGCCGTAGACTGTCCGCCCATGCCGCCGCCCGTTCCGCCGCCCAGCTGCACTTGCGCCTTGGCAAACTCGGGATAGAGCAGCAGGTCTTGACGCATGCCTTCGCAAATCTCGGCCAACGTGCGCTTGCGCTCGCCCGGGTCGGTCACACGGATGTTGAACGAGATGATGTGCGAGCCGTTGTCTTGCATCGAAGCAAAGGTGTTGTCGGTATCGGCCTGACCCACGGTGTAGTTGCAGACCATGATTTCGGGATACTCTTTCATCCATTGCTCGGTGAGCTTTTGCGACAGCTCTTGCGCCATCTCTTTGCGGGAGCCGATGGGCAACTCCAGCTTCACGGCAATACGGGCGTTGTCTTGCGTGGGGAAGAACTCCGAACCGATGTATTTGGCCAGCAGCAAGCTCAAAATGAAGAATCCCAAGCAGCAGAGCAGCACCGTAATGCGGTGACGCACCGCCACGTTAAGCAACTTGGCGTAGGCATTGTCCAGCGCGTTGAGTGCCAGCTCTATGGGGCGATAAAAGAGGGTAAAGGCACGGCTTTGCTTCTTCTGCAGGCGCAACATCTGCGAGGCAAGCATCGGCGTGAGTGCCAATGAACAAACCAGCGAGATGGCCATGATGATACACATCATCCAACCCAACTGTTTGAACAGCACACCCGACATTCCGCTCACCATGGTCAGCGGAAAGAACACCGCAATCATCGTTAGCGTGGAGGCTACAATAGAGATGGCCACCTCGTTGGTGCCGTGCACGGCGGCCTGTTTGGGATCGGATCCCCGCTCGATGTGCGTGGTGATATTTTCAAGCGCCACAATGGCGTCGTCCACCACCATACCGATGGAGATGGAGAGTGCCGATAGGGAAATGATGTTGATGGTGTTGCCCGTGGCATATAGATAAATGAACGAGGCTATCAGCGAAAGCGGGATGGTGATGCTGATAATGAGCGTGGCGCGCCACCGTCCCAAGAAGACAAACACCACAATCACCACGAACAGCAACGCATAGAGCACCGTCTCTTCCAACGACCCGATGGTATTCAGGATATTGTCGGAGGTGTCGACAATCACGCCCAGCTTCACATCGGGCGGCAAGGCCTTTTGCAGTTTGGGCAGCGCTTCCATCACACGTTTGGAGATGTCTACCGAGTTGGCGCCCGACTGTTTCTGAATCACAATCATGGCACCTTGCACCCCGTTGTTGTAGGTTTCCTGAGCGCGTTCTTCCACCGTGTCGACCACGCGGGCTACGTCACTCAAATAGATGGTGGCACCGTTTTGCGGATTGGTGCCTACCACAATGTTGTTCATCTGCCGGCTGTCGTCGAACTCTCCTTCCACGCGCAGGGTGTAGGTTTCGTTGCCGATGTCGAAGTTACCGCCCGGAATGTTCTTGTTTTCCGCCCCGATAATGCTGCTGATGGTTTCGATGGAGAGGTTGTAGGCCTCGAGCTTGTTGGGATCGCAATAGACTTCGATCTCGCGCTTGGGCGCACCGCTGATGGAGACGGTTCCCACCCCGGGAATACGTGCCAGCGGATTGGCTACGTTGTCGTCCAATATCTTGTAGAGTGCGTGCCGGCTTTCGTTGGCCTGCACCGACAGCAGCACAATGGGAATCATGTCGGTGCTGAATTTGAAGATGACCGGCGTTTCGGCATCGTCGGGAAGTTGGGAGCTGACCATGTCGAGCTTGTCGCGCACGTCGTTGGTAAGCACGTCGATGTCGTTGCCAAATTCAAACTCCAGCGAAATGAGCGAAAGATTCTCCGACGAGCGCGAAGTGATGTGCTTGAGGTTCTCTACCGAGTTGAGCACATTCTCCAACGGACGGGTCAGGTTATTTTCGATATCCGTGGCGCTGGCGCCCGGATAGGAGGTCAATACCAGGATGGTGTTGGTTTCGATGTCGGGCACCAAGTCGATTGGTAGCTTCGAGAGCGAAAACAAACCAAATATCACCACTGCCAAAAAGCAGAGGGAGGTCATAATCGGTTTCTTAACCGCACCTTCGTATAAACTCATAGTTATCTCTTGTTTTTATGCGTTACTTTTCGAGTTTCACTTCCATGCCGTTGAGCAGACGTGCCTGTCCGGCAATCACCACCTGCGAGTTGTCGGGCACACCCGAGAGCAACTCATATTCGGCGTCCATCCGGCGTCCCAGTTCCACCTTATTATAAGAGACCTTGCCGTCGGCATAGACATAGACATAGCGGTCGCCCGAACCGGCCTGCTTCACCACGGCAATGTCGGGAACCACCACGTGGTTGAGCGTACCGAAGTTGATGGTGGCGCGGGCAAACATGCCCGGACGCACGCGCTGGTCGTTATTGGCCAGTTTAACCTCCACGGTGAAGGTGCGGGTGCCTGCGTCGATGGTGGGATAAATCAGGCTGATGTGTCCTTCGAAAGTTTCATCGCCGTAGACATCGGTCTTAACCGCTACGGACATCCCCGTCTTGACGTCGGCAAAGTGTTGCTCGGATACGTTGATACGCAACTTCACGGGTTTGATTTGCTCCACAACCAGCACAGGCTCTGCGCCGGAATACATATCGCCACTGTCGTAATTGCGGGCGGTAACCATGCCGTCGACCGGACTAAGCAGGGCGGTGTTCTCTACCAGGTTCTTATAGACGGCGGCCTGAATGTCGAGGTTTGCCTTGGCTGCATCCCAAGCCGATTTCGAGACGCCGCCCACCTTGTAGAGTTCGTCGTTGCGGTTAAACTCGATTTGCAGATTGTCTAAACGGGCTTTGGCTTGTTTGAGGCTGGCTTCGTCCATCTCTACCAACTTCTGGTCTTTCTTCACACGGTCGCCCACTTCCACCAAGATCTTTCCGATGCGCACCGGCGAGGCGGGGGCAATCTTATTGGTTACCTCTGCTATCACCGTAGCAGTGTACTCTTGTATCTGTTCTACCGGACGGGCTTCCACGGCGGCCACTTTCACCACCGGACGGGCGTCCGCCTCTTGTTGGGCGGTTTTTTCACCACTTGTACATGCGCCCAGCGAAGCAACGGCAAGCAGGGCAATGAGTTGAATACTTCTTTTCATATCGTTATGCTTATATTTTTATACGTAATACCTATTATCTATGTATACCGGACGATGCAACTACCGATCACGTCCGAGCACCTGTTCGAGGTCGGCCTTGGCACTGAGATAGTCGTAAATGGACTGGCAATAGACCAATTGCGCTTGCGTGAGCGAGACTTGCGAACTGTTTAGCTCGAGCACGGTGCCCGCACCCACATCGTAGCGCTTGGTGGCAATCTCCACGGCCTTGCGGGCTTGCACGATGTTCTCTTTGTTGCTGGCCACCTGTTCGCTGCTCGATGCCATGTTGCTGCGGTAGGTCTCGGCCTGCGTGTTGAGTTTGCGTTCGGTGTCGATGCGGGTTTGATCGAGTTGGCGCAACTGGATGCGGGCGGTTTTGATGGCGGTAAAATTGCTCGCTTTGTAGAGCGGGATGCTGAGGTTGAAGATCAACGAGGAGCTACCAGCCCAACTGTAGTCGAATACATTCCACGAGTTGTTGTAGAGCGACTGGTACTGATAGGTGAACTGCGCACCCAGCGTAGGAGCAAAGGCGAGCTTGGAGACCTTCAGACCTTTCTTCAGCAACATACGGTTGAGGTCTAACTGCCGCAGCGCGCTGTTGTTGGCCAATCCCTCACGGATGTCGGTGAGTTGGTTGACAAAGAGGTCGGTTTCGTGGTCGGCCAGGTTATCGTCGATTTTGAGCTCTACCTCGGCCGTTACACCCATCAGCACCTTGAGCTGCAGCTGCGCCAACCTCAGGGCATTGGCCGCGGCAATCACATTGGGCTTGACGCTGCGCATCTGCACCTCGGCGCTAATCTTGTCGTACTCGCTGACCGCGCCGTGTTCAAACTTGGCGTTCACCACCTTGAAATTATCTTCGGCCAGCTTGTAGCTGTCCTGCATCACGCCGTAGCTGTCTTGCGCCAGCATCAACGAGTAGAACGCCTTGGTCACCTGATTGACCAAGTCTTGCTTGGAGGCGCGCGACTTCTCCACGGCCAACTGAATGTCGGTCTTGGAGATGGCCATCATGCCGTACACGGTGGGAGCGAACAAAGGTAGGCTGACGGTCAATACCCCGGCCACCGTGTTGGTTTTGTCCCGCCCCATCTTGAAGGTCATGGTGTCGAGCTTCATCTGAGCGGCCTGAATCGTGTGTTGCCACGTACCTCCAATGCTGGCCTCGGGCAACAGATTCTGCCACGCTTCGCGGTCGGCCACCTTCTTTAGTTGAATATCGTCCTCGGCTACTTTAATGGTAGGGTTGTCGGCAAGAGCAATCTCCAAAGCCCGGTCGAGGGTAAGCGTTAAGGTCTGCCCGGTGGTTTGTCCCAGTACGTTTCCAAAAGAGAGCGTCAGGACAACAACCATCCACAGTTTCATCTTTTTACCTGTTAAAACTACTTTTCTCATACAAATTAATCTATTGTTTCTGATTGGTTCGATATGCTTTGATAAATGTATCCAATAGGTTGGCGCCCTTCTCGGTGGTGATGCCCCGCAGGTAGGTGAACATGATGGCCTCGTACACCTCCAGGAAAGAGTATTTGGTGTTCAGGTTGGTGTACATCAACAAGTCGAGCTGACCTTGCACCAAATCGTTCATGATGGCAAAGTTGATGTCGCCGCGGAACAACCCCTGCGCCACCCCCTCCTTGAAGAAGTCCATCTTCTCTTTGGTGTCGCGGTTGCGCCGCTCTTCCACCAGTTCGTTCACTTTGGGATAGCGTTTGAGGTCTTCAAAGAAGCGCTTGTTGAAGTGGTGCAGCCGCTCGATGCTGCTTTCGTAGAGGCGAAGAATCACCTCCATTACGTTCGAGGAGCTGTCGTAGACGCGTTTGATGTAGACGTCCGCTTCGTGCTGCGACTTTTGCAGGCAGGCAATCAGCAACGTCTCCTTGTCGGCGAACACCTCGTAGAGGGTTCGCTTGGAGATGCTCATCGAGGCGGCTATGTCATCCATCGTGATGCTTTTGATGCCATGGGAGGTGAACAACTGCAAAGCCATATCCAGAATATGGTTACGTAATTCCTGGCGTTGCGTGGGTTCTTGGGGATTTTCTTCGGTCTTCATGCACTTCATTTTTGTTAAAGGCGGCGCAAAGGTAACAGAAAACTAAATCAGATGTTTTAGTTTTCTGCGAGAAATCCCCGCCGTTAAGGTTTATTAGGAGTTGGTGCGTCAATTATTCCACCCTTTTCGTCAATTATTCCACCTGTTGCTGGCGCTTATTGCGGAACTTTGTAGACTCAATACCTATTTGAAGATGAAAAATGGATTAATCACAGCACTCTGTCTCTGCCTGTTGGCGATGAGTGCCCCGCTGCAAGGGCAAGGATTGCCCTCATTTCCGGGCGCCGAGGGATTCGGCCGCTACACCACCGGTGGAAGAGGTGGCAAAGTATATCACGTCACTACACTCAAAGACGGCATGCAGGAGGGCACCTTCCGCCACGCCGTGATGCAAGAGGGGCCGCGCACCATCGTCTTCGACGTGGCCGGCACCATTTTCTTGGAGAGTCGGCTGCGCATCACCAACGGCAACCTCACCATTGCCGGACAAACCGCCCCCGGGCAGGGCATCTGCATTGCCCGCTATCCGGTGAGCGTGAGCGCCGATAACATTATTGTCCGTTTCATCCGGTTTCGCGTAGGCCCCGAAGGCGGAGGAGAACCCGACGGCTTCGGCGGCTCGGGAAGAGGCAACATCATGGTAGATCATTGCACCATCAGCTGGTCGGTCGATGAGGGATGCACCATCTACGGCAACGAAAACACCACCGTGCAGTGGTGTTTGGTTTCGGAGAGCCTGCGCACCTCGGGACACCACAAGGGCAAACATGGTTACGGAGCCATCTTCGGAGGCGCCCGCGCCTCGTATCATCACAACTTGCTGGCGCACCACGAAAGCCGCACACCCCGTTTGGGGCCACACGTGAGCACGCAGACGCGTGAATGGGTGGATATGCGCAACAACGTTATCTACAATTGGGCTGGCGGCGGCTGTTACGGCGGCGAAGGAATGCAGGTGAACATCATTAACAACTACTACAAGCCCGGTCCGGCCACCCCGAAAGGAGAGCCTATCAGCTACCGCATTGCCGGCATCGGCGTGCGCACTACCCAATATACCCATCGTGCCGACGGCCGCCCCAACGCCTGGGCGCCGATGGAGCATGTGTGGGGCAAGTTCTACGTAGACGGCAACACGGTGGAAGGATCGCCCGAAGTGACCAAAGACAACTGGACCAAGGGCATCTACGGGCAAATTGCCAAAGATGCCGGCGACGGCACCTACACCGAAAAGACCCGGAAAGAGATGCGCCTCAATGCCCCCTTAGAAGCCGACGTAGTCACCACCCACACCGCCGAGAAGGCCTACGAGCTGGTGCTGCAATATGCGGGCTGCTCTAAGATGCGCGACGCCATCGACGAGCGCATCGTGCGCGAAACCCGCCAGGGCACCGCCACCTACCGCGGCAGCCGTTCGGAAGACGCCGCCCAATATCCGGGCTTGATTGACGTCCCGGCCGATGTGATGCCTAAAGGAGCCGATTCGCCCTGGTGCCCGCTGAGCGACGAAGGGATGAAAGCCCCTGCCGACGCCGACGGCGACGGCATGCCCGATGAGTGGGAACTGACCCACAGTCTCGACCCCGCCGACCCCGCCGACGGCGCAGCCGTGACGTGGAGCCGCGAGGGCTACACCAATCTGGAGGTTTATCTGAACTCGCTCGTCCCCATGCCCGTTGACCTGACTGCTTTCCAGGCGGTGGTGGCTAAAGAGGGCAGCGGCGCGTTCACTTCGGTGCAGGCGGCCATCGACGCAGCCCCCGCAGGGCGCACCGAGCCTTGGAAAATCTTCATCCGCAACGGCTCCTACCTCGAGCACGTGGTGATCCCCAAAGAAAAGTCTTATATCTGGCTCATCGGGGAGAACCCCGACGGCACCGTCATCCACCACAAGTTTCACGTAGGAGGCAAACCCCAGGCCGACGCCACCCCCGAGCAACAAAAGCAGTGGGAGTTTTCGAACCGCAACCCCGAAGCACCCGTCTACCGCTTTCCGGCGGCCGTCTTCACGGTGCTGGGCGATCAGTTTGCCGCGGCCAACCTCTCCTTTGTCAACGATTATGGCGTGGAGTGCAAGAGCGGCCCGCAATCGCTGGCCATGCAAACCTTCGGCGACTGCGCGGTGCTGTGGAACTGTCGCCTGCGCTCGTGGCAAGACACGTGGCGTACGGCGCGCGACGACACCTACCGGCTCTATGCCAACAATTGCTGGATTGAAGGCTCGGTAGACTATTTCTACGGCAGCGGCGAGGCGCTGCTCGAAGCCTGCACCTTCTACAACGTGCGCAGCGGCTCGGTCATTGTGGCGCCCTGTCAGCGCACTTCCAAGTTCGGCTACATCTTCCGCGATTGCATCATCGACGGCAACAAGGCGGCCGCCGACGGGAAGCAAAAATTGGGTCGCCCGTGGCACAACTCGCCCGTCACCCTCTACATTGATTGCACCATGCGCATTCCCATCGCCCCCGACGGCTGGAACAACATGGGCAGCGTGCCGGCGCTCTTTGCCGAATACAACAGCCGCGACGCCGCAGGGAATCTGCTCGATTTGAGCCAGCGCCGCACCTACTACGAAGGGCGCGACAAGCACAAACCCAAAGGGAACAGCAAAGCGGCCATCACCCGGGAGGAAGCCGACTGCTATACCTACGAGACGATGTACGCAGACGACACCGACTGGAAGCCGCGTGCCACCGTCCGGGCGCTCGGCGCGTTGGTTCCGGGTTATTAACCGGTGCTCCGGCGCAGGCTGCGCCGTTTAGTCCGATTAACAAGTGGTCTGGGCGCGGCCGGCGCTGTTTAGTCCGGTTAACAAGCAGCCCGGGCGCGGCCGGCGCCGTTAAGACCGATTAATAAGCGACGTCGGCGCGGGCTGCGCCGTTAACACTTATTTACCAAGTAGCCCCGGCGCGGGCTGCGCCGACTGTATGCATTAACAAGTGGCCTCGGCGCAGCCTGCGCCGACTATTTTTTCCCTCGGGTATGGTGGTTTCCGGGGGAAATGATACCTTTGCGCCCGAATTGAAAGGAGCCGTTGTCCGAACCGCAACGAATCATTCATTATTTAAATTAGAAAATAGAACTATGATCATCGAAAGTATGGGTATGTCGAAGATGCCCAATGGGGGGCACTACAGTTATGTAGAAAACCAAATCAAGCATCTGACCGACAACAAAAATGTTTCAAGCAAATTACCGCCTCTCCTTGCCGAACTGCAGAAGAAGTTTGATGTAGAAGCCCAGAAGCTGGTAACCTTCCGTACCAATCCCCTTACCGAGGCCGTCGCGGCCGCCGATAAGAAGTGTGATACCCTCTACCGTGGAATCGTCGCCTACGTGCGCGGATTCCGGAATTATCCCCTCGCAGATAATGTAGCCGCCGCCAAGGATGTGGAGCTGTTGCTGCATGAGTATAACATCAACATCAGCTCGCAAGTCAATAAGGAGCTGGGATTGATGGAAAATCTCATCGACGACATGCGCAACAAGTATCCCAAGCAGGTTTTGCTTCTTGGACTGACCGATTACGTGAACGCGCTCGATGCCGCCACCAAGGAATTGAAAGCGGCCATGGACGAGCGGCTGACCCAGCAATCCTCCGTAGTGGTGGGCGCACTCAAGGCCGCCCGCAAAGAGACCGATGCCGCTCTCAAACAAATCTTCACCGTGCTGAACGCACTCATCGTAATCGACGGTGAAGATAAATACCGGAAGCTGGCACTGCTATTGAATGCCGAAACCACGCACGCCAAGCGCCAAATGCTTGGCCAGCATGCGCAAGGCAACACCGACGAGTCGGGCGATACCGGCTCGGATAACGGAGACGACGACGTCCCCCAAGGCTGATAATCTCAGCCTTGGGGAGACCCGGTTCCTTTCAATTCACTAACGCGCGGGGCGTGATGCAACAGCATCGCGCCCCGCGTCGCATTTGGGGCGAAAGGGAAATCAACGGGTGTAGAACGCCTCCCACTTGGTGCGGTTTAAAAAGGCTACGGTTTGGTGAATCTCTTTATACATCACAATGTCGTCGTTCACAAAGGGCACCTCTTTCCGATAGGCTTTGAGGAAGCGCTCCAGCGCGGGCGAGGTGCGCAGGGGGCGACGCAGGTCGATGCCCTGGGCGGCGTTCATCAACTCGATGGCCAGGATGTGTTCGAGGTTGTCCATGATGCGAAAGAGCTTGACGGCGGCATTGGCGCCCATGCTGACGTGGTCTTCCTGTCCGTTGGACGAGACAATGGAATCGCTCGAGGCGGCATAGCAATACATTTTGTTTTGGCTCACCATCGAGGCGGCGGCATATTGCGGGATCATAAAGCCGGAGTTCAAGCCGGGGTTGACCACCAAAAACTCGGGCAATCCGCGCAAACCCATAATCAGCTGCGCCACGCGTCGCTCCGAGATATTACCCAGCTCGGCCAGCGCAATGGCTAAGAAATCGAAGGCGATGGCCAAGGGTTGCCCGTGAAAGTTGCCGCCCGAAAGGATGCGGTCTTCGTCGGGGAAGATGGTCGGGTTGTCGGTCACCGAATTGATTTCGGTGAGCAGCACCGACGAGACGTAGTCGATGGCATCTTTGGTGGCGCCGTGCACCTGCGGGATGCAACGGAACGAGTAGGGATCCTGTACGTGCTCTTTGGGTCGGCTGATGAGTTCGCTGCCCTCGAGCAGGAGGCGGATGTTATCGGCCGTCTGGATTTGTCCGCGATGTGGACGGATGCGCTGGATGCAATCTTCAAAGGGATCGATGCGCCCGTCGAACGCTTCGAGCGAGAGGGCGGCTATCAGGTCGGCCTTGCGCGAGAGGCGGAACGCTTTCAAAAGGGCATACACGCCGTTGGCGCTCATAAACTGCGTACCGTTGAGCAGTGCCAGCCCCTCTTTGCTTTGCAAATGCACCGGTTCCCAGCCAAATTCGTCGAGCACGCTGATGGCTTCGCGCTTTTTGCCTTTGTAGTAGACGTCGCCCACGCCAATCAGGGGCAGAAACAGGTTGGCCAACGGCGCCAAGTCGCCCGATGCACCCAGCGAGCCACGGTCGTAGACGATCGGCATCACGTCGTTGTTGAAAAAGTCTAAGATGCGCTGCACGGTAATCACCTGCACACCGCTGTGACCCAGCGCCAGGGCGTGCGCCTTGAGCAACATCATCAGCTTGACCACCACCGGACGAATCTCTTCGCCCACGCTGCAGGCGTGACTCTTGATGAGGTTTTCTTGCAACACTCCCAGCTCATCGGGCGAGATGGTCTTGTTGCACAACGAGCCGAAACCGGTGGTGATGCCGTAGAGCGGTTCTTCGGAGCTGGCAATCTTCCCGTCGAGGTAGTCGCGGCAGCGGCGGATGCGCTCGCGTGCCTGGGGCGATAGTTCCAGCTTCAGGTTTTCGTTGATGATGCGTTCGAGCACCTCGAAGGTGAGGCGGCCGCTCCCCACTTGATAGACATTCTTCATACGCCGAGTTCTTGATGGACTTGAGTAAGCAGCTGCTCTTCGCACGCGCAGGCTTGACGTTCGAGTTGGTCGGCCTCGGTGCGCAGCGCGCTCGCAAAGGCCTCGTCTTTGATGCCCGACAGATTGATGCGCACATTGAGCAGGGCGCCCAGCACGGCGCTACGCGCCGACATCATCGCCACGCAAGCGTCGGTGACGGCATTGCGGTTGCCCAGCGTGGCCACTTGTGCAATCAGGGGCATCAGCGCGCAGGCGCGACGGGCTACCTCCATGGGCACCAGCGCGGCCGTTTGGGTGGCCGCTTGAATGGCGCGGCTGCGGGCGGCTTTTTCTTCGTCGGTCTCCTTGGGCAGACCAAAGCAGGCGAACAGGGCGCGGTAGGCGTCGGCGTCACGATCGATGTCGGCCGTAAAGCGCTGCTCTTCGTCCTTCGCACGTTGAACGATTTGTTTCATCAGCTCCTGGTGGGCTTCGTAGTTTTTCTTGCCCAGCGTTAGGTTGGCCACCATTCTGGTGAGGGACGAAGCCACGGCACCACTGAGGGCGGCGACGCTGCCGCCTCCCGGAACCGGTTCTTTGTCGGCCACGCGGGAAAGGAAGTCGGAAAGGGTGAGGGTTGCTAACATGGTATCTATTCTTTTGGTTATTTTCTGCAAATATACTCAAAAATGTGCGTTAGAAACCTCTCCCGCTCCGAAGTTTCTAACGCACCGCCCGTCACCGGATCCGATTATTCAGCCAACACATCAAAGGTGCCGTCGGCTCCTCCGTGCATATAATCGCCCCAACCAATGGTTTGCTCCAACTTGGGGTTGTTCGATTGCATGTTGTCGGGCAGGCCGAGAATATAGTATTCGGGACGGAAATGGATGTATTGCGACTCGCTATCGGTTCTGCGGTCGAGCCGATGCAGGTAGTTTTTGTAGAAATCGGCCAATCTTTTGATGGGCGAGGCGTCGTTGTCGTCGTTCATATCCACCGGCTCAATCTGTGCACTCATCAAGTCGAGCACCGATCCGTCGCGGGCAGCCTTGGCGGCGGCATCTTTTTCCAGCGGGTCTTCGCCGTCTTTCTCTTCGCCCAGATAACCCTCCTTGAGTTTCACCTCGATGCCATGACGCCGTTGGCCGTTGAAGGGTTCCACGCCCAGATAGGTGCAGGTGTTGCCGTTGTAGCCGGTGAGCTTCCAGGTCGATTTCAGCTGCTCTTGTCCCTGGCCGCCGTCCCACAGCATCCATCGTTGCATGTCGTTGAAACGCTTGCCTTCATAGGCTAATTCAATTTGACGCTCATAGAGAATGGCGCCGAAGAGTTTGCCTCGGTCAAATTTGGACAAACTTTCCGTCCATTTGTCAAGTATTTCTGCACGATAGCCTACGCGGGCACGAATGCGTCGCAGCGCTCCGATGGCTTCGTCCAAGCGCCCCACGCCGCAAGCGGCCTCGGCATAGTTCAGGAGCACTTCGGCATAGCGCAATTCAATGTAGGGTGCGGCCGAACGCTTGAAGCGGTTGGTCCACTCGTAGACGTAGGTTGGGGTGTTGTTTACCTGAAGATCGTCTGTCTTCTTGCGGATATAGATGTAGGCTTTCCCGTCTCCCAGTCCCTGCGCCGCCCAACCGGTGGAACCGCTGCTCTGCCGGTCGCTGTCGTCTTTATACCAGGCATAAGACCAGAGCACATAGTTTTGTCCGTTGGCATAGGGATAGGATTTTGCCTCGAGCGGCGGGTCTACCGAAGAGAGATCGGCCGAGGCGCTCCACTTCACCCCGGCAAAGGCAAAGGTGCGGTAGAAGCGCGGATCGCGATTCAAGAAGAAGTATTGGGGATTGTAGGGGTAGTCGGACGACTCGCCGGGCTTAAAGCCGTCTATCATCGGGAAGAGGTCTACCATTTCCAGCGTGGTCTGTTTTCCGCCGCCTCCGCCCAGGTTGGCCGGACGAATGCTGTTCTCCCAGCGGTTGTTCTTGGCTACATCGCCCGACTCAATGGTGTTGTGCAAACGCGACCAGAGGGCTTCGGGGTTTTTGGTTTGCATCCATATTTGTGCCCACTTGGAGGCGTTCACTCCGGGATCGTTTTCGCCGTAGAGCTGGTAGTAATGGCTCGCCTCGAGGGTGTCGACAGCTGCTTTATTGGCCTCATAGGCCTCTCGCCAACGCTCCTGGTCATCGGCGCGGTTGTAAATCGGACTGGCATAAAGCAGGCGGGCGCGTCCCAGCATGCCCATGGCTGTACTTTTGGTGACGCGCCCCCAGTTGTTGTCGTTATAGGTGGCAGGCAGCAAGTCGGCCGCTGTTTGGAAGTCGGCGCAGATGAAATCGATACACGCTTTGGTAGTGGAACGCGGAACAATCAGGCTGTTGCCTTCGGGTATCGGATTTTGCGGATGGTCGATGAGCGGAATACCTCCGTAGATCTTCACCAACCGGTAGTAGGCCCAGCCGCGGAAGAAATAGGCTTGTCCGAGCAGCTCGGCCTTCTGATAGGCAGGCAGTGTGCCGTTGGTGATACCCTGAATCACCAGATTACATTCGCGAATGCGCCCATAGGGGCTGACATTTTTCTGCTCGCCGTAGATGTAGTCTTCCACATTGACATTGTCAATGACCTTATCGGGGTTGACGTAGTCGGAAAAACCGCTGTACTCTTCGGTACATTGCGACCATATATCGGACGAACCTCCGCTGTGGGAGTGATAATTAGACATGGAGCCGTCTACCGGCGAAAGCACGGCATAGAGGTAATCTACCCGTTCTTTGGCGCCGGTGTAGTCGTTATAGACTTCATCGGTGAAGCTTCCGTAGTTGTGCTTCTTTTGCAGGAAATCGTCGCTGCAAGCGGTAGTCAGTGAGAGCAGACCCACCGACAAGGTAAATGCTATGATAGTTCTTTTCATACCTGATTCTCTTTTTTTAGAATGAAACATTGACGCCTAAGGTAAACTTCCGCAGATTCGGATACTTCCCGTAGTTGGGCGAGAGCGGGTCTATGAAATGGTCCGGATAGGGATTGTACAGACTCAGCAGGTTCTGTCCGGTCAGATTCAGGCGTACACTTCCGATACCCAGCTTGTTGCTCCAGGTGCGCGGAAAGGTGTAGGCGACCGTCAGACGGTTCACAGCCACCCGCGTGCCGCTGATGCGCCAGAAGGTGGAGTCGTAACTATTTTCCTTATACCGTAAGTTGGGATACTTGGCCGTTAGGTTCTGCGCGGCAATGATGTTGCCTTGGGCATCCATCACATCGCCGTAGACAAACATGTTGTTTGCCCAGAACGAAGGAAGGTCGGTATATTGCAGGTCGTTATAGCCGCCGGTGGAACTGACCACGTTCCGGATTTGCCGGGCATCGGTAGGCATCATGCTGTATCCACCCCAGCTGGCTCCGATTTGCGTGGAAAACGAGAAGCTCTTGTATTCAAAGGAGCCGTTGACGGTGAAGCCGTAAGGATTGCTCCGGTTGGAGAGCTGCACGAGGTCTACCGTGCGGTCTACCTTTCCGTCGGGACCGGCATAAGAGCCGTCGGCATTCTGCGCGCCGCGGATATCTTTATAAATCAGCATACCCGGATGTACGCCGCTCTTCTCTAATCCAAGGTAATTGGTGATTTGATACTTGTCGAAATACTCATCAATCTCCTGGTAGCTGCGGAACATGCCGATACATTGCAATCCCCATGAGCCGCGGTCGGTACGTTGATTCGGATGTGCACCGTCTATCGGAATCAGTGCCTTCCAGGGGGCTATCTTCACCTTGTTATCATTATAGCCGGTGTTGATGCTGATACGATACTTGGCGTTCTTACCTATTTTGTCGTGCCAACCCAATGAAAGCTCCACCCCATAGGCATCAATGGCTCCGTAGTTTTCGGCAGTGGGTTTCGTGCCGACGGTGGAGGTGAAGTTGTCCGAACCCTCGCGGGTCATAAACACGTCGCGGTTCCAGGTGTAGAAAGCATCCAGCCCGATAGAGAAGCGATTGTTCAGCAGGTTCATATCAATACCCAGGTTCGATTGGTAGCTGGTGTCCCAGTGTGCATCCCGGTTGGGAGCATCGCTGCTTTGGATGTAATCGCCTCCCGGAGTGGCCGTGCCGGTTCCAAACACATTTCCTTTATTCTTTTGCCGGCCATAGAGTTGCACCCATCCCCAGGGATTGATGTTGTCACGTCCCAGCATACCGAACGAGGCGCGCACTTTGAAGAAATCAATGCCGTGCACGTGCTTCTTGAACCAGGACTCCTCCGACATAACCCAACCGGCCGAGACGGAGGGAAACACGCCCCAATAGTTCTCCGGGGCAAACTTCGTGGAAGCATCGGAGCGAACCAGGAACTGGAGCAAATACTTGTCGGCATACGAGTAGGAGAGACGTCCTATATACGAGAGTTTGCCCGACTCGGAGCGGCCGAAGTATTTGGGATATTGCGAGGGGTCGGTATCGAGTGCCGAATTGGTTTGTCCGTCGGTAAAAGAGAGCGGGTCGGAGACCACGGTTTTCATATCCTCCGTTTCGGCTTCCGAGCGTTCGATGCCGAACATGGCGCTCACATCGTGGGCACCGAACCGACGGGAATAGTCTACGGTGAAGTTTAACTGGTAGTTGTCGCTTCGGCTCATGGTGCGCTGCAACAGGTTGCCGTTAGAGACACTCAAGGCATCGAAATTGGACATGTCGCGGCTTACGCCCTCGCCCTCGTACAGATGGGTGCCGCTGCCTCCGCGGTCAATCATGCGGTAGACCGTAAACGAGGTGGCTATCTGATTATCCTTGGCCGTGGCGATGGCTTTGGAATAGGAGAGACGCAGATGCAGCCCCCGAAACAGCTTGCTCCAGCCGAAATCATATTCCAGCGCCGTGTTCAGGGTCATGTTTTGGGGCGTACTCTGGCTGTGGTCGCCCGATGACTGTACCGCTCCGTAATGATAGAGTTGTACGGCATCCAACGGAGAGGAAGAGGTGTTGGAGGTGCCGAACACGGCTATGGGAAGCGTTTCGCCCGAGGGGGTGGTGAGGTATTCGGGAATATAACGCGGCCGCGTCAGCAGGTGGTTGTAGTCGTTTTCCCCGTTACTGCCCCCGACCTTGCTGACCGGTTTGACCGTCTCCCCGTAGTTGCCCGACAAGCGGATGGTTGCCTTCACCCATTTGGTAATCTTGCTCTCTATGCCGGCGCTGAAGTTCCAGCGATTATAGCTCAGGGCTGTCAGGTTACCATCTTGTGTCTGGTAGGAGATGCCCGCATGGAAGGTGGTTCGTTCCGTGCCGCCGCTGATATTCACGCTGTGCTTTTGGGTAAAAGCCGGACTCCAGTACTTATCCAGCAGGTTGTAGTTCTTCCCTTTGATGGCAGCCAGCTCGTCGGCCTGGAAGTAGGATTGAATCACATCAATGTCTTCGGGGTTTTCGTCCGATGTACCGGCGGCGCGTACGCCATTCCACGTCAAGGCCTGATCGTATGCACTCATCATCTTGGGATGCTGCACGGCATCTGCAAATCCGAATTGCCCGCTGTAGGAGATTTGCGGTGCGCCGGCACGACCCCGTTTGGTCGTTACCAGGATGACCCCGTTGCCCGAGGCGGCGCCGTACACGGCAGCGGCTGCATCTTTCAACACCGAGATGTTCTCAACCATGGTGGGATCCAAATTATTGAAGTCCGTTTCACTCGAGATGAACCCGTCGATGACGTAGAGCGGGCTGTAGTTGACATTCTGGTTGGTGAAGTCCGAGCCGGCATTGCTGTCGGCCTTGCGAATAATCAAACGGGTGGATTCGCCCGGTCGGGCGCCTCCTCCGCTGACCCCCAGCCCGGGAATCAAGCCCGACAAGGATTCGCCCAGGTTGAGGGTTGCCAAATCGGTAATCTCTTTGGGGTCTAAGGTGGCGATGGCGCCGGTTACGTTCCGCATCTTCTGCGAGCCATAGCCCACCACCACCACTTCGTCGAGCATCTTGGGGTCTTCCTGCAGCACAATGCGCGTCTGCTTCAGATTGGTGATGACCTGTTTGCTGTATCCGATATAGGAGACCTCTATCTTGCCGTTCTCGGGCACATTCAGGACGAATTGTCCATTCACGTCGGTGATGGTGCCGACACTACTCTCTGCAATCTTCACGGTGGCTCCAATGATTGGTTCGCCGATGGCGTCCACCACCGTTCCTTGAAAGCGAATCACGGTTTGCGCGTATGCCTGTTGGGGGATGCCCAGCAGCGCACAGAGGCTCAAGTACACTATAAATAAGGTATGTTTCATTGTTTGTTGGTATTATGATTAAACCAGGGGGGAGGGTGTTAAGGGCTGCTAATTTTTAGGGAAGTCATCTGCTAACCCTTAGGGAGGTCGTCTGCTAACCCTTAGGGAAGTCATCTGCTAACCCTTAGGGAGGTCATCTGCTAACCCTTGCAGAGGTCGTCCCTAACAACCCGCCCGGATTAAAATGATGTTTGGGGTTCTGCAGCGGGCAGCCAGCGCGGGTCGCCGATGCCCTGTTCAATGGTAGCGGGATTGCCCACCGTGAAGTCACCCTCTGCCGGAGCGGCACACAGCGGGTCTTGGGCCAGTTCGGTCTGGCTCTTGTCGTAATTGCCGTTGCCCGGGTCGGGCTGTCCGTTTCGCCAATAGGTATTGCCGGCAAAAGTCAGGATCTTGTTGTTGACATTGCCGCCGGGCAGGATGTAGCGGGCAGCCCCGTCGCGCAAGAAATCCAGGAAGATGCACTTCTTCACGTTCACGCTCATGCCGGCCACCGAATAGCCGTTGGAGTTGTGCATGCGGTCGAACCGGTAAAACGTGCAGTTGACGTAGCTCTGGCTGGCTGTTGTCCACAGTCCGGTGAAGCGTTGCCCGCTCAGTTGCATGAAATAGTCGGTGCCGGCATTGTTTTTATAAACCGTGCTGTTTTCAATAAGGAAATCCTTGACGGCTCCTTTGCTTGCGGTGTTGCGATAGAAAAAGCCGTTGTCGGTCAGTTCCACCAGGCAGTCGGTTACCGTAAAGCTCTCCACGGCATACGCCTTGCCATTGTCGTGAAAGAGTGGTTTGGGCAGCTTCTCGAAGGTGCACGCCTTGAAGGTGACCGGATTGGTCACCAAGCAGGCGTCGCTCTTCATGGGCGCCCCCTGGGGGATGTCGTTGAAGCCGTAGAACATGCTGGAGGTCAATCCTTCACACTCAAACCGGATGTACTTGAAGATGCTGCCTCCCCCGCGCGAGCGGAATCCGCCGGTCATGACCACCGTGGGACGGTTTACTTTATTGCCGCGCAAGGTCAGGTTGACGCGCAAGAGATCCACATCGCCCGAGAGCGTGTAACGGGCACCCTCTTCCAGCTCAAATGCTTTCTCGTGTGCCACGTCCACCGTATCGAGCCGGTATTGGGTGAACCACGCCGTCAGGTCTGCACCACCCGGAATGATTACTGCCGGAAGCAGGGTCGTAAAAGGCACTTGTGTGGCGGCGGCCGCCGCCTTGTTGTTTAACTTGGCATTGCCCAGTACCTGATGTACCACTTTGTACTTGCTGTCGTCGGCAATGGCAAAGGAGCAGGTGCTCCCGTCGACAAACTTCTTGTCCCAGGCACCCACGACGGTGGGGTTGTCCGCATCGTCTACGTTGTAGACCGTCACTTCGTATCCACCCGCTCCGTACACCACAGGCCACGTTACAATCGCTTGCGTGGCCGTTGCATTTTTGGTGATGACCAAGTCGTCCGCCGGTACTGCTTCTAATTGAGCATTGGTAACACCTCCGGTGAAGGTTTCGTCGTCTTTGAATCCTTCCGCACAGGAGGTCACAAAGATAATCGCCAACAAACCCACGAGGTTCCTGGCAATAGCTGGTTTCCTAAATCCTCTCATAAATCATTATAGTTTAACTTTATATTAACGCCACAAAGGAATGAAAAAGAAATGTGTTATCCAAGAACTATTAAAGAAAAGATAATCTAATATGTTGCAAAACATAGGGCAAGCAGGGAGATAGAATAAAGATGGGAGACATTGAGTACACGCGCACCATCTATACGTCCGCCTAAGCAACAACCGGGTATAGATACGGGGATGCTCCGCCAAACAGCAGAGCAATGGATTGTTATGCCTATAAATATAAATGACTTCATTCGATCACTAATTAATCATTCTATCTCACTGCAAAAGACTCACTTTCCGTTTTCACCACACAACGTACTTAGTACCAACCCCCTCCCCTCAGCCCGCACACGAATTTTATTCAAAATAATACCTTGCCGACAGCCTATAATGAGTATCTTTGCACGCCTTATTCAAAAAGAGGCTACTAATAACTTTTACTCGGTTTTTTTAATTCAATAAACTATGGCAGACAGTAAAGAAAAACTCTTCCCTGAGTTTCCGCCTGTATCTACCCGGCAATGGTTAGACAAGGCCACAGCCGACCTCAAAGGCGCCGACTTCGAGAAGAAACTCGTTTGGAAAACCAACGAAGGTTTTAAGGTTCAACCTTTCTACCGCATGGAAGACCTTGAGGAACTCAAAACCGTCGGCACCGTGCCCGGCTGCTTCCCGTTCCTCAGAGGAAACAAAAAGGATAATAACGAATGGCTGGTGCGTCAGGACATTTGCGTAGAGTGTCCCAAAGAGGCCAATGCCAAGGCGCTCGACATCCTTAATAAAGGTGTTGACTCGCTGGGCTTCTGCATCCAAGCCGCCGACCTCAGTGCCGACTACCTCCACACATTGCTCGAAGGCATCTGCGCCGAATGCGTGGAGCTGAACTTCCACACCTGTCAGAAACAGGTGGTAGAGCTGGCCAACCTGCTCACGGCCTATTTCACTCAAAAAGGCTACAACCTCAAGAAGCTCACCGGTTCTATCGGCTTCGACCCGATGGAAAAGATGCTGGCCAAAGGTAAAGAGAAGGTAGACCTCACCGCCACCGCCCAGGCACTCATCGAGGCCACCGCCGCCCTGCCCCGCTACCGCGTGCTGGGAGTGGATGCCCTGGCGCTGAACAACGCCGGTGCCTACATCTACCAAGAGCTGGGATATGCGCTGGCTTGGGGCAACGAGTATATGCGTCGCCTCACCGAATCCGGTGTTCCCGCTTCCAAGGTGGCCAAGAACATCAAATTCAACTTGGGCATCAGCCCGAACTACTTCCTTGAAATCGCCAAGTTCCGCGCAGCCCGTCTGTTGTGGGCGAACATCGTGGATGCCTACCATCCCGAATGCGACTGCGCCGACGGTTCGTGCAACTGCGGATGCGCCTGCAACTGTGGCGACGACTGCCAGTGTGGAGAGGATTGTAAATGTGATGACGATTGCCAATGCGGCGACGACTGTAAGTGTGGCGAAGCCTGTACCTGCGGCTGCCAAGAGGGCAAAGGATGCCGTTGCGCCGCCCGCATGTTGATTCATGCCGAGACCTCGTCGTTCAACCTCACGCTCTACGATGCCTACGTCAACCTGCTGCGCACGCAAACCGAAGCGATGAGCGCCGCCCTGGGAGGCATCGACTCGATGAGTGTATCGGCCTTCGATGAGGTGTACAACCAACCCAACGAGTTCTCGGAACGACTGGCACGCAACCAACAACTGCTGCTCAAAGAAGAGTCGCACTTCGACAAAGTGGTGGATGCTGCTGCCGGCTCCTATTATATAGAGACCCTCACCGCCTCCATTGCCCAAGAGGCATGGAAACTCTTCCTTTCGGTAGAAGAGGCCGGCGGATTCTATGCAGCCATCAAAGCGGGAAGCGTTCAAGCTGCCGTGGGCGAGAGCAACCAAGCACGCCACACGGCCGTAGCCCAACGCCGTGAAATCCTGCTCGGCACCAATCAATACCCCAACTTCAGCGAAATCACCGCAGAGAAGAAGCCCCTTGCCTGTGGTTGCGGTTGCCAGAGCCAAACCGGCGATGCCGACTTCCCCACGCTCAGCTTCAACCGTGCCGCCGCCGGGTTTGAAGCCCTGCGCCTCCAAACCGAAGCATCGGGCAAGCGTCCGAAGGCTTTCATGCTCACCATCGGCAACTTGGCCATGCGACAGGCGCGCGCCCAGTTTGCCTGCAACTTCCTGGCCTGTGCCGGTTACGAAGTGGTGGACAACCTCGGCTTCGACACCGTAGAGGCCGGCGTGAAAGCGGCCATGGATGCCAAGGCCGACATCGTAGTGCTCTGCTCGAGCGATGACGAGTATGCCACCTATGCCCTGCCGGCCTTCAAAGCCGTCGACGGAAAAGCACTCTTCATCGTAGCAGGCGCTCCCGCTTGCATGGACGAACTGAAAGCTGCCGGCATCGAGAACTTTACCCACGTGCGCGTCAACGTGCTGGAGACTTTAAAAGAGTATAACGCTAAATTGTTGAAGTAATGAAACCCGATTTTAAAACCATCAATATATACGATGCCTTCCAACCGATAGACGGTGCGGAATGGCAAAAGGCCAACGGCGTCTCGGCCGGCTGGAAGACCCCCGAGCACATCGACGTCAAGCCGGTCTACACCCAAGAAGATCTCGAAGGCATGGAACACCTCGGCTATGCGGCCGGTGTGGCTCCCTACCTGCGCGGTCCCTATTCGGTGATGTATGTCATGCGTCCGTGGACGATTCGCCAATATGCCGGATTCTCTACGGCCGAAGAGTCGAATGCCTTCTATCGCCGCAACCTTGCCTCCGGACAGAAAGGCCTGTCGGTGGCCTTCGACCTGGCCACCCACCGCGGCTACGACCCCGACCACGAACGGGTAGTAGGCGACGTGGGCAAAGCAGGAGTATCCATCTGCTCGCTCGAGAACATGAAGACGCTGTTCGACGGTATTCCTCTGAGTAAGATGTCGGTCTCGATGACCATGAACGGAGCCGTACTGCCCATCATGGCCTTCTACATCAATGCCGGACTGGAGCAGGGAGCCAAGCTCGAAGAGATGGCCGGCACCATCCAGAACGATATTCTCAAAGAGTTCATGGTGCGCAACACCTATATCTATCCACCCGCATTCTCGATGAAGATTATCTCCGACATCTTCGAGTACACCTCGCAGAAGATGCCCAAGTTCAACTCCATCTCCATCTCGGGCTACCACATGCAAGAGGCCGGTGCCACCGCCGACATCGAGCTGGCCTACACCTTGGCCGACGGACTGGAATACCTCCGCGCCGGTGTGAACGCGGGCATCGACATTGATGCCTTCGCCCCCCGCCTCTCCTTCTTCTGGGCGATCGGCACCAACCACTTCATGGAGATTGCCAAGATGCGCGCCGCCCGTATGCTGTGGGCTAAGCTGGTCAATCAGTTCAACCCGAAGAATCCCAAGTCATTGGCCCTGCGCACGCACTGCCAAACTTCAGGCTGGTCGCTCACCGAACAAGACCCCTACAACAATGTGGGTCGTACCTGTATCGAGGCCATGGCCGCCGCACTGGGCGGTACCCAGTCGTTGCACACCAATGCGCTGGACGAAGCCATTGCCCTGCCCACCGACTTCTCGGCGCGCATTGCCCGCAATACCCAGATTTACATTCAGGAAGAGACCAACATCTGCCGCAACGTCGACCCGTGGGCAGGTTCCTACTACGTCGAGACCCTGACCAACGAGATTGCCCACAAGGCATGGGAGCACATCCAAGAGATCGAGAAACTGGGCGGTATGGCCAAAGCCATCGAGACCGGCATTCCCAAGATGCGTATCGAAGAAGCGGCCGCCCGCACGCAGGCACGCATCGACAGCGGTGCACAAACCATCGTAGGGGTCAACAAGTATCGTTTGGACAAAGAAGCCCCCATCGACATCCTCGAGGTGGACAACACCGCCGTGCGGGGAGAGCAAATCGAGCACCTCAAGCAGCTCAAGGCCGCCCGCAACCAAGCCGACGTAGACCGTGCGCTCGAGGCCATCACCCAGTGCGTGCAGACCGGCAAGGGCAATCTGCTGGAGCTGGCCGTGGAAGCAGCCCGCGTACGCGCTACGCTGGGCGAGATTTCCTACGCATGTGAAAAGATAGTAGGACGTTACAAAGCAGTAATCAGAACAATATCAGGCGTGTATTCATCAGAAAGTAAGAACGACAGCGACTTTGAGCGTGCCTGTCAGCTGGCCGAAAAGTTTGCCAAGAAAGAGGGTCGTCAGCCGCGCATCATGGTTGCCAAGATGGGACAAGACGGACACGACCGCGGAGCTAAAGTGGTAGCCACCGGCTATGCCGACTGCGGCTTCGACGTAGATATGGGACCCCTGTTCCAGACCCCGGCCGAAGCAGCCCGCGAAGCCGTAGAAAACGACGTGCACGTGGTGGGTGTTTCCTCGCTCGCCGCCGGTCACAAGACGCTGGTTCCGCAGATCATCGAAGAGCTGAAAAAGCTGGGTCGGGAAGACATCGTGGTGATTGCCGGAGGAGTCATCCCCGCACAAGACTACGACTTCCTGTACAAGGCCGGCGTAGCTGCCATCTTCGGTCCGGGCACACCGGTGGCCAAGGCCGCTTGCCAGATACTCGAGATTTTGCTCGACGAGGCGTAAGCATTCCCCCTTTGGGTGTACAAGGGCGCGTTCTTCCGAACGCGCCCTTGTTGTTTGGGGTCGGCCTTGTTTGGATTCGGCCGCGTACAACGGCGCACGGCTACACAGAAAAATCAACCGCTCCGGCACATCACACAAGTATTCATTTCTGTACATCCCTTTTTCTCGCTTTGCTCAACAAAAAAAGGGCGGATGCCCTTGCACATCCCAATGTTTGTACTACTTTTGCGGCGGGGTAAAGCAACCATCAGCCTGCGGGTTGTACAACTACTCACCCGAGAGTTGCACAACTACCCACCCGATGGTTGCACAACCATTCACCCGAGAGTTGCACAACTGCTAACCGGATAGTTGCACAACTATCCACCAAGGAGTTGCACAACCGGCAAGCGGATGGTTGTACGAGTAGCCTAAGCATCGCAGAGCATCCGCTCGAGCATACTTCTACCACTCGTGCTTCGAACCATACCACGAAGGTATGGGGATCATGTTTCTTTTAAATCTCAAAAGGTATGAGTATTTTAATTAAAGCTGTACAGCGGTTCAATCCGACAAAGCCGAAGGCGCCACGCAAGTGGTACCCGGTTCAGCATGTCACTACGCCACTGGATGAAAACCAGGTGGCGCAATTAGTGGCCGAAGAGACCACGCTTAATCCGGCCGAAGCGTTGATGGCCATCCGTCAACTGCACAAGGTGGTGGTGCGTGCGTTGTTAAACAGCCAGAGCATTAAGCTGGGCGATTGGGGTAGCTTCTCCGTGACGCTTCATTCGGAAGGGGCAACTACCGAGCAAGCGTTGAAGGCTACGGCCATCAAGAGTGTAAACGTCGTGTTTCATCCTGGTGAAGCGATGAAAGAGGAGTTGCAGAAAGCCGAATTTACGTGGGTCGATAAAATGGCCAACACGGCAGGCAACTCCAACAACAACGACGACGACGACGTGCCTCAAGGATAGGGGCACGTTCGTCAGGAGTTTGGTACGCCCGTGTGCTTCATGCAAGCGCACGGGCGTACTTCTTTTCCGCTCATCCTGTTCTTTTTAGTTAATAGCCCGCACATTTCCATTAAAACATGTTATGAAGCATCCTTTTTTGATCGAATTGCTTGCAGATTAGCCAAAGAGCCGTACCTTTGCAACGTGTTTTTCATAGTATTAGATTTAAGGTTAACAAAGTTGGAGTGCAGCGGCACTCCTTTTTTTATGCCTCTATGCGAAGCTCCTTCGGGCAATATTATTAAAACAACTTAACGAAAAGGGGCTGTGAACCATTTTATTCGTTAATTTGCATCAAATTAGGGAATAGTGTGTCAAAGAGTAAAATCACTATAAAAACGTGTCCACTATGCGGTAGTTCGAAGCTCAAGCGCGACTTAACCTGCATTGATCACTATGCATCGAGCGAAATCTTCTATTTGTATCGATGTGTAGCGTGTGGCTTTCTGTTTACCCAGAACTTCCCACCCGAGAGCTGCATAGAAAGCTATTACGAAACCTCCGACTACATCTCACACTCCGATACCAAGAAAGGCGTCGTCAACCGCGCCTACCACATCGTACGCAGCTATATGCTCCGACGCAAGGCGCGCTTGGTGATGCGCGAAACCCATCTTTCCACGGGCAGCCTGCTGGACATCGGCACCGGCACCGGCTATTTTGCCGACACCATGCGACGGGAAGGATGGAGGGTGGAGGCCATCGAGAAGAGCGCGCAGGCACGCGCCTTTGCCAAAGAGCATTTCGACTTGGATATACACCCCGATGAGGCTTTGCACCACTATTCGCCCGAAAGCTTCGACGTGGTCACGCTCTGGCATGTGATGGAACACTTGGAACCGCTCGACCGCGTGTGGGAAACACTGGACACACTGCTCAAGCCAACGGGCGTGCTGGTGGTGGCCGTGCCCAACTGTTCGTCGTACGACGCCAAGGTGTATGGAGCCTATTGGGCAGCCTACGACGTGCCGCGCCATCTGTGGCATTTCACTCCGGACACCATGCAGCGGTGGGGGTCGAAACACGGGTTTGCCCTGAAAGCACGCTATGCCATGCCCTTTGATGCATTCTACATCTCCATCTTGAGCGAGAAGTATATTGGCCGTTCATTCCCCTTCCTGCGGGGCATGATTACGGGACTGGTGGCTCTTATTGGCACCATCGGCAAGCGCGAACGAAGCAGCTCCATGATTTATGTATTCCGAAAGAAGTAATCCCCCATACGGCGAAGCATGAAACCCAGAAAAGAAGCGCATACCGCTGCCCCGTGGATTGACATCCAGTTCATCACCTCGAGCATCAGCACCACGCTGGTGTTGTTGTTGCTGGGAATGGTGGTCTTTTTTGTACTCACCGCCCGAGGTCTCTCCCGGCATGTCAAAGAGAACATCCACCTCTCGCTGGTGATAGGCGACGAAATGAAGGAGGCCGACATCTTGACGCTGCAGCAGCAGATAGACCGGAAACCCTATGCCCGCCAAACCACCTACATCTCCAAAAAACAAGCTCTCGAAGAACAGATTGAGGCGATGGGCACCGACCCGCAAGAGTTTCTCGGATACAACCCGCTGCGCGCCTCCATCGAACTGACCCTCCGTTCGGAGTATGCCAATACCGACAGCATAGCCGCCATCGAGCAGCAACTGGGACAAATCAAGCACGTGCAGGAGGTGCGCTACCAAGCCGACCTCATCGACATGGTCAACGACAACATCCGCAGCATCAGCTTGATACTGTTGGGGCTGGCCGTCTTGCTGACGCTCATCTCGTTTGCCCTGATCAACAACACCATCCGCCTGACCATCTATTCCAAGCGTTTCCTCATCCACACCATGAAGTTGGTGGGAGCCGGTTGGGGATTTATCCGCAAGCCCTTCATCTGGCGCAACCTGCGCATTGGATTGCTCTCGGCCGCCATTGCCGACACGCTGCTGTGGATCGGCGCCTACGGGCTGATGAACTACGAACCCGACTTGGTGGCCATCATCACCCCGCCGGTGATGTTGTGGGTGTCGGCCTTGGTGCTGCTCTTCGGGGTCTGCATCACCGGCTTGTGTGCCTATCTTTCCATCAATAAGTTCCTGCGGATGAAAGCAGGCACGCTGTATTACATTTAATGGCTATTTATCATTCACCTATTATTATATATAATATATAAAGCTCATGAGTAAAGAGAAATTTGCTTTCGACAAGACCAACTTTGTGCTGCTGGCCGTTGCCATGGCCGTTGTTGTCCTCGGCTTTGTGCTGATGACCGGCCCCTCGTCAACGATGACCCGTTTCGAACCGGACATCTTCAGTACCCGCCGCATCGTGGTAGCCCCCTTGGTGAGTCTGGCCGGATTCCTGTTTATGATCTACGCCGTGCTGCGTAAGCCCAAATCGAAGTCGTGAGCATGGAAGAGCTAAGCATACTCCAAACCATTATCATCGCCATCGTAGAGGGATTGACCGAATTTCTGCCCGTGTCGTCGACCGGACACATGATGATTGCCCAACACCTGCTGGGCATCGAGAGTACCGAATTTGTGAAGGCCTTCTTGGTGATGATTCAGTTTGGCGCCATCCTCTCGGTGGTGTGGCTCTACTGGAAGCGCTTCTTCCGCATCAACCACGACCCGCTGCCCTCCGGGGTATCGGCCGTGCAACGCTTCCTCCACCGGTTCGACTTCTATTGGAAGCTGCTGATTGCCTTCTTGCCGGCGGCCGTACTGGGCTTTATCTTCAGCGACAAGATAGACGAGTTGCTGGAGAGCGTCACCGTGGTGGCCGTGATGCTGGTGTTGGGCGGTATCTTCATGCTCTTTTGCGACCGCATCTTCTCCAAGGGAAGCAACGATACGGTGCTCACTGAAAAGCGCGCCTTGGCCATCGGCCTGTTTCAGTGCATTGCCATGATACCGGGTGTGTCGCGCTCTATGGCCACCATTGTGGGGGGCATGGCGCAGAAGATGACGCGCAAGAACGCCGCCGAGTTTTCCTTCTTTCTGGCCGTACCCACCATGTTTGCCGCCAGCTGCTACAAGCTGCTCAAGTTGTTGCTCTCCGAGGGTGGCGTGCAACTGTTGGTCAACAACCTGTCGACCTTGATTGTCGGCAATGTGGTGGCTTTTGTGGTGGCCTTGCTGGCCATTAAGTTCTTCATCAGCTTTGTGACCAAGTATGGTTTCAAGGCCTTTGGATGGTATCGCATCTTGGCCGGAGGAGTTTTGCTGCTCATGCTGGCCATGGGAGCCAATATAACGATTGCATAATGGATTTCGTAGCAGGAGAAGTGCTCTACTTTAACAAGCCCTACGGACGGGAATGGACTTCCTTCAAGCTGGTGGGATTGGTACGCCACCAACTGTGTCGCCGACTGAAAATCAAGAAGCTGAAGGTGGGTCATGCCGGCACGCTCGACCCGTTGGCCACCGGCGTGATGATACTCTGCACCGGCCGTGCCACCAAACGCATCGAATCGTTTCAGCATCAAACCAAAGAGTATGTGGCCACCATTCGGTTGGGTGCCACCACTCCCTCCTACGATTTGGAGCACGAGATTGACGCCACCTACCCCACGGCACACATCACCCGTGAGTTGGTGGAGCGTACCTTACCTCGGTTTGTAGGGGAAATTGCCCAAACGCCTCCCCTCTTCTCGGCCTGCATGATAGACGGCCGGCGTGCCTACCACCTCGCCCGCAAGGGTGAAGAGGTCGCCCTCCAGCCCAAGCAAGTCACCATCGACGAGATGGAGCTGCTGGCGTGCGCACTGCCCGACATCCGCATCCGCGTGGTCTGCAGCAAAGGCACCTACATCCGTTCTCTGGCCCGCGACATCGGAGAGGCGCTCGGCAGCGGCGCCCACCTCACGGCACTGGAACGTACCCGCATCGGAGCGGTGCGCCTCGAAGAGTGCCTCGACCCGCTTAGCTTCGACCGGTGGCTCGATGAGCAAGAACTGACCCTTCCCCAATCAACCCCCGAATAACATCCGTAAAACACCAATAGATTGAAATATGAAACTGTCACAATTTAAATTCAAACTTCCCGAGGAACGCATTGCCTCGCATCCCACCAAGTACCGGGATGAAGCCCGCCTGATGGTCTTGCACCGTCGGACAGGCAAGATAGAACACAAGGTGTTCAAAGACATCCTCGAATACTTTGGCGACGGCGACCTCTTTGTCTTCAACGACACCAAGGTATTCCCCGCCCGCCTCTACGGCAACAAGGAGAAGACCGGTGCCCGCATCGAAGTGTTCCTGCTGCGCGAGCTGAACGAAGACCTCCGCCTGTGGGACGTGCTGGTTGACCCTGCCCGCAAGATACGCATCGGCAACAAGCTCTATTTCGGCGAGAACGATGCGATGGTGGCCGAAGTGATTGACAATACCACCTCGCGCGGCCGCACCCTGCGCTTCTTGTTCGACGGTTCGCACGACGACTTCAAGAAAGCACTCTACGCGCTGGGGGAAACACCTCTGCCCCGCAGCATTATCACCCGACCGGTGGAGCCGGAAGATGCCGAACGCTTCCAGTCGATCTTTGCCGCACACGAAGGAGCCGTCACCGCTCCCACGGCCAACCTCCACTTCAGCCGCGAGCTGATGAAACGGTTGGAGATTAAGGGGGTCGGCTTCACCTACCTGACGTTGCATGCCGGTTTGGGCAACTTCCGCGACATCGATGTGGAAGACCTCACCAAGCACAAGACCGACTCCGAGCAGCTGATTGTGACCCAACAAGCCGTCGACCGCGTCAACCGTGCCAAGGATGCCAACAAACAGGTCTGCGCCGTGGGCACCACCGTGATGCGCGGCATCGAAAGCACCGTCAGCACCGACGGACACATGAAGACCTACGACGGATGGACCAACAAATTCATCTTCCCCCCCCACGACTTCACCGTGGCCACGGCCATGGTTTCGAACTTCCACATGCCCTTGTCGACCCTCTTGATGGTGGTGGCCGCCTTCGGCGGATACGAACAGGTGATGGAGGCCTACCGCGTGGCCATTGCCGAAGAGTATCGCTTCGGTACCTACGGCGATGCCATGCTGATTGTCGACTAATCCCGCCGGATGAACTACTACCTCGGATTAGGCACCAACCTCGGCCGCAAAGAGGAGAACCTGCGCACGGCCGTAGACTACATTGCAGCGCGGATAGGGAGGGTCATTGCCCTGTCGGCTTTCTATGCCACGGCCCCGTGGGGTTTCGCCTCCGCCAACAAGTTCCTCAATGCCGCCCTCTGCGTGGAGAGTTCGCTCGCCCCGGAAGAGGTGCTCCGCCGCACCCAAACCATCGAACAGGCCATGGGACGGAGTGGCAAGAGCAGCCACGGTGTCTATCGCGACCGCCTCATCGATATCGACCTCTTGCTTTGCGACGGGTGGGTCATCGACACTCCCACCCTGCAGCTGCCCCACCGGCTCATGCACCTTCGGGGCTTTGTGCTGCAACCCCTCTGTGAGATAGCCCCCGATGTCATCCATCCGCTGCTGGACAAGAGCGTGCGGCAACTGTGCGATGAGATGGCCCCGGCAGCGCCTCTCCCAATTGCTAATTATCCAACTTCTAACTTATAACGATTATTTATGGGATACTTATTCACATCCGAATCGGTGTCGGAAGGACACCCCGACAAGGTAGCCGATCAAATATCGGATGCCGTACTTGACAAACTGCTGGCCTACGACCCCAGTTCAAAAGTAGCTTGCGAAACACTGGTCACCACCGGACAGGTGGTACTGGCCGGAGAAGTGAAAACCAAAGCGTATGTCGACCTCCAACTCATTGCCCGCGAGGTGATCCAACGCATTGGCTACACCAAGGGCGAATATATGTTTGAAAGCAACTCGTGCGGGGTGCTCTCGGCCATCCACGAGCAAAGCCCCGACATCAACCGCGGGGTGGAACGCATCGACCCCATGGAGCAGGGTGCCGGCGACCAAGGCATGATGTTCGGCTACGCCACCAACGAAACCGAAAACTACCTGCCCCTGCCGCTCGATCTGGCCCACCGCATCCTGCGGGTGCTGGCCGACATCCGCAGAGAAGGGTTGCACATGACCTACCTGCGCCCCGATGCCAAGAGCCAAGTCACCATCGAATACGACGACCAAGGCACTCCGGTGCGCATCGACACCATCGTGGTCTCGACCCAGCACGACGAATTCATTCAACCCGACGACCCGAGCGAGGAGGCCCAGCTGCGTGCCGACGAGCAGATGCTCGCCGCTATCCGCCGTGACGTCATCGAAATACTGATGCCCCGCGTCATCGCCTCCATTCACTCGCCGCGCACGGTGGCGCTGTTCAAAGCGGACATCACCTACCACGTCAACCCCACCGGCAAGTTTGTCATTGGCGGGCCGCACGGCGACACGGGTCTGACCGGACGCAAAATCATCGTCGACACTTACGGGGGCAAGGGGGCACACGGCGGCGGCGCCTTCTCGGGCAAAGATCCCAGCAAGGTCGACCGCAGCGCCGCCTACGCCGCCCGTCACATCGCCAAGAACATGGTGGCCGCCGGCGTGGCCGACGAGATGCTGGTGCAGATCTCCTACGCCATCGGCGTGGCACGCCCCATCAATCTCTACGTCAACACCTACGGACGCAGCCACGTGCCGATGACCGACGGTGAGATAGCCCGCCGCATAGATCAACTTTTCGACCTGCGCCCGCACGCCATCGAAGAGCGCCTCAAGCTGCGCAACCCCATCTACTTGGAGACGGCCGCCTACGGCCACGTGGGGCGCGAACCGCAAACCGTTACCAAGCATTTCTGCTCGCGCTACGCCGGCAACAAGGAGCTAACCGTCGAACTCTTCACGTGGGAGAAGCTCGACTACGTAGAGCAGATTAAAGCAGCCTTCCATCTCTGATTCCCACGACAGGTGCAAGCGGCCATTCATCAAACCAACATCCCGTCTTCATGATAGCATATGATTACCTCATCGTGGGGAGCGGCCTCTTTGGGGCCGTCTTTGCCCACGAAGCTCACCGCCACGGCAAGCGTTGTCTGGTCATTGAAAAGCGTGGGCACACCGGCGGCAACATCTACTGCCAGGAGGTGGCCGACATCCAGGTACACCTCTACGGCGCACACATCTTCCACACCAACAACCGCGAAGTCTGGGACTACGTCAACCGCTTCGTCAGCTTCAACCGCTACACCAATTCACCGCTGGCCTACCATCACGGGAAGCTCTACAACCTTCCCTTCAACATGAACACCTTCTACCAACTCTGGGGCGTGCACACTCCCTCCCAGGCACAAGCCAAGCTGGAGGAGCAACGGGGCGCCTACCGCCACATCGAACATCCCGCCAACCTCGAAGAACAAGCCCTCAAGCTATGTGGCGACGACATCTACCAACGCCTCATCAAGGGATACACCGAAAAACAGTGGGGACGACCGGCCACCGAGCTGCCCGCCTTCATCATCCGTCGGCTTCCCTTCCGCTTCACCTTCGATAACAACTACTTCAACGCGCTCTATCAAGGCATCCCCGCGGGAGGATACAACCGCCTGATCGATGCCCTGCTCGAAGGCATCGAGGTGCGCACCGATACCGACTATTTCGACGACCGCGCCCACTGGGACACCGTGGCACACAAGGTGCTCTTCACCGGTTGTCTCGACCAATACTTCCACTACGAGCACGGTGCCCTCGACTACCGCAGCCTGCGCTTCGAACATCGTCACCTCACCGATACCGACAACTTCCAAGGCAACGCCGTAGTTAACTATACCGAGCGCGAAGTGCCCTACACCCGCATCGTCGAACACAAACACTTCGAGTTTGGGACACAACCCTCCACGGTGATTACCTATGAATACCCCGACAACTACTCCCGCGGCAAAGAGGCCTACTATCCGGTGAACGACGAGGCGAACAACCGCCTGTGCGCCCGCTACAAAGAGATGGCCGCCCAATTGCCCGACGTGTTGTTTGGCGGACGGCTGGCACAATATGCCTACACCGACATGGACGATGCCGTGGCAAGTGCCCTCAAACTGTGGCGCAGCCAAACATAAATAAGGTACGCAACATGTCTGTTTATCCCCGATTAACTCTTATATTTGTCTGCCAATAAAAATCGTTCCCCATTCTAACGAATAACACTCCAACAACCATGAGTAAAGTACTGATCATCGGTGCCGGCGGCGTAGGCACTGTCGTCGCCCACAAGGTGGCTCAAAACCCCGACGTTTTTACAGAGATACTAATTGCCAGCCGCACGCGCGCCAAGTGCGAGGCCATCGCCCGTGCTATTGGCCGCCCCGACATCCAAACCGCACAGGTGGATGCCGACAATGTGGACGAACTTACCCGTTTGTTCGACCGCTTCCACCCCGACATCGTCATCAATGTGGCGCTTCCCTACCAAGACCTCACCATCATGGAGGCCTGTTTGAAAAGCGGCGTCCACTACTTAGACACCGCCAACTACGAACCCAAGGATGTTGCCCACTTTGAATACAGCTGGCAGTGGGCCTACAAACAACGGTTCGAAGAGGCAGGCCTGACCGCCATCCTCGGATGCGGATTCGACCCGGGCGTCAGCGGCATCTACACCGCCTACGCCGCCAAGCATCACTTCGACGAGATTCACTACCTTGACATCGTTGACTGCAACGCCGGCAACCATCACAAGGCTTTCGCCACCAACTTCAATCCCGAAATCAACATCCGCGAGATTACCCAAAACGGGCGCTACTACCAAGACGGACAGTGGATCACCACCCAACCGCTGGAGATACACCGGGCACTCACCTACCCGAACATCGGGGCACGCGACTCCTATCTGCTCTACCACGAAGAGTTGGAGTCGCTGGTCAAGCACTTCCCCACCCTCAAGCGCGCCCGCTTCTGGATGACCTTTGGACAAGAATACCTCACCCACTTGCGCGTGATACAAAACATTGGCATGGCACGTATCGACGAGGTGGACTACAACGGCGTGAAAATCGTTCCCCTGCAGTTCCTCAAAGCCGTGCTGCCCAATCCGCAAGACTTGGGGGCGAACTACGAGGGCGAAACCTCCATCGGCTGCCGCATCCGCGGTCTCAAAGAGGGTAAAGAGCACACCTACTACGTCTACAACAACTGCAGCCACCAAGCCGCCTACCAAGAAACCGGCATGCAGGGCGTGAGCTACACCACCGGCGTTCCCGCCATGATTGGCGCCATGATGTGCCTGCAAGGCAAATGGCGGCGTCCGGGCGTGTGGAACGTGGAAGAGTTCGACCCCGACCCCTTCATGGCGCAACTGGGCTTGCAGGGACTGCCTTGGCACGAACAGCTGGACGGCGACCTCGAACTCTAATCCTTCCCGACCAATTATTCAACAACTTATAATTCAAGAAACGTATGGCTAAAAAAGACGAACTAATGTTCGAGACCAACGCATCGGCTCCCAGCGAGAAACTCAAAGCGCTGCAAGCCGCCATGGACAAGATAGAGAAGAGCTTCGGCAAAGGCTCTATCATGAAGATGGGCAACGAAAGCGTAGAAGAAGTGGAAGTAATCCCCACCGGCTCCATTGCCCTAAACGCCGCCTTGGGCGTGGGCGGTTATCCGCGCGGGCGCATCATCGAAATCTACGGGCCGGAATCGTCCGGCAAGACCACCTTGGCCATCCATGCCATTGCCCAGGCACAGAAGGCGGGAGGCATTGCCGCCTTTATCGACGCCGAGCACGCCTTCGACCGCTTCTATGCCGCCAAGCTGGGCGTAGACATAGACAACCTGCTGATTTCGCAGCCCGACAACGGCGAACAAGCGCTCGAGATTGCCGAGCAACTGATTCGCTCGTCGGCCATCGACATCATTGTGGTTGACTCGGTGGCCGCCCTCACGCCCAAAGCCGAGATAGAAGGCGACATGGGCGACAACAAAGTGGGCTTGCAAGCCCGCCTGATGTCGCAAGCCCTGCGCAAGCTCACCGCTGCGGTGAGCAAGACACGCACCACCTGCATCTTCATCAACCAGCTGCGCGAGAAGATTGGCGTGATGTTCGGCAATCCCGAAACCACCACCGGCGGCAACGCCCTCAAGTTCTACGCCTCGGTGCGCCTCGACATTCGCCGCGCCCAGCAACTCAAAGACGGCGACGAGGTCATCGGCAACCAAACCCGCGTCAAGGTAGTCAAGAACAAGGTGGCTCCCCCATTTCGCAAAGCCGAGTTCGACATCATGTTTGGCGAAGGCATCTCCCGCTCGGGCGAAATCATCGACTTGGGCGCCGAGCTGGGTATCATCAAGAAGAGCGGCTCGTGGTATAGCTACAACGACACCAAGCTGGGACAAGGACGCGACGCCTCCAAACAGGTGGTGGCCGACAACCCCGAGCTGGCCGACGAACTGGAAGGCCTCATCTTTGAGGCCATGAAGAAATAACACGCTCCTCCTTGCTATCCACAACGGATAGCACCCCAATAGATTGGGCGGGCGTATCGAAAGATACGTTCGCCCAATTTCGTATCGGAACAAGGCTGTTTATTGCTTGCAGAAACCCCATT
>JAISHB010000055.1 GCA_031262785.1 Prevotellaceae bacterium | reverse complement strand
CCTTATTACTTTACTGTTGTTCGTCATGTCTTCTTATTAAGGTGATGATAGCACAAGGGTTCCACCTCTTCCCATTCCGAACAGAGAAGTTAAGCCTTGTCACGCCGATGGTACTGCGTCACAGTGGGAGAGTAGGTAATCGCCGCTTTTGAAGAAGCCCTCAGGTAGAAATATCTGAGGGCTTTCTTGTGTATGGGAGCAGAGGGAGGGGACACTCCGCTTCGGCACTTGTTGCGAGGGAAGGGAGGCGCTGCTCCTTGGTACTTGGGAGGTGCCAAGGATAGCGCGTTGACTTAGTTCGTAGTAGTAGATGTTCCCTCTTCGCCACCTCCGCCTTTGACATCGTCGTTGCTGATGGTGCGGGCTGCCTTCTTCACGCTGGCTTTTAACTCGCCGATGCGGTAGCTAACGCTAAATCCGAAGCGCTGACGCACCATTCTGCTCCAGCTTCCCTGTGCAAAGTCAGCGCCACTAAAGGAGGAGGAGAAGCGCTGGTATTTGCCCAGGAAGTTGCCGGCAAAAGCCGACAAGGTGAGCCGTTTCTTGAGGAAAGTCTTGTTCAAACTCATCGAATAGTCAGTATAAACGCTGCTTTTACCCTGCAACATCACAGAGGGCGTTTGGTGCATCACGTTCAGGCTCAGGCGCCAGTCGTACTTGAAGGTTTGTTGGAATCCGCCGTAGACAAACATCATCCAGCCATCGTTTCGCTGCCCGACAGCCCCTTCCAGGTAGCTGTAACCCCCATACAGATTGACATACAGGCGGGTGGTGCCGCTGATGTTCCAGTTGGCGTAACCGCTCAGGTTGAAACGACGACTCTTGCCGATGTTGTCGTAGGTGGTGTAAAGCACCTTCTCATGGGTCATCTGATCTTCGGGAAACCCGGGAATATCGCTCTCGTCAACCAGCGAAATTACACTTTCAATGCTGTTGTTGGTGAAAGCGTAGTTGGCCGAGACGTTCAGATTGAATTTCGGAGTGAAATTGCTGTAAGCCAGGTTGAATGAGTGACTTTTCTCGCTCTCCAGCTCGGGATTACCGCGGCTGACGTATGAAGGAATCGTATTGTTGATATAAGGGTTCAATGCCCAGATGCCCGGACGGTAAATACGCATGTTATAGCCCAGACGAAGGTTAGAGAAGTCGGTAATCTTATAACCCAACGAGGCCGAGGGCACCACGTCGTTGAAATTCTTCTTGAAGTTTTCTCCCGCCCCAAGCAAGTACTTCACATGCTGCATGGTGCGTTCGTAACGCAAACCGGCGCGTGCGGAAATCTTCTTTACTCGCAGGGCATAGCCCGCATAGGCCGAAAGGATGTCGTTGAGGTGTTTATAGTGCGAGCTACGCTCATCATCGCGCTGATCGTAGGCTGAATTGGCATCATCGCGCAAGTAGCGGTAGTCTTCCGAGATGTTGTTGCGCAAAATATATTTCAAACCGCCCTCCAGGGTGTGTATTTTGTGGATGGGGGTGCTGTAATCGGCCTGGAAGGTGTGTTCGGTGGTGTTTTGAGAGCCATCGTTGTGCTCGTCGGTAAGTTTGTCGATAGAAGATTGCCATTCGGGCGTGTTCTCGATGTGGCTTTTCTCGGAATAGCTATCCGAGGTTTGCGGACGGGTGTTAATCTTGTAAGAGAGGGTGAAAAGGCGGTCTTTGACCGTGCGCGAAGTGAGTTGGTAGTCAATGCCTCCGTCGATGGAGTACCACGAGGATTTACTCGTTGATCTGTTGGCATATTTATAGAACGAACTGGGATTGCGCGAGTTAATATTATAATAGTCACTTACAGTATTACCGTCGTTACCTCCGCCCCACAAACCGAAAGAGAGACTGACTAATTGTACCGTATCTATTTCGTAGCTGGCCTCGATACTTCCCGATTGGAATGAACTGGTGCTTTTACTGCTGCCGCTATACTCCATGTGGGTTGGCGTTTCCTCTTTTGGTTCTTGATCTTGATAACCTCCTCTGTAACTGCGCGGGCCGTAACCGGCGTTGTAGTTGTAACGTCCACTCACGGTGAGTTTACCTTTCTGCACCGTTCCGAACAATCCACCGCCGGCACCGGTGGTGCTTACGTTGCCGCGCAACGTAAGCATGTAGCCTTGCATGCCGCTGCCTACGGTGACAATATTAAGGATGCCGCCCACTCCTTCGGCATCGTACTTGGGGCCGGGATTGGTGATCACTTCGATGTGCTTGATGGAATTGGCAGGCATGCTTTTGAGTACCTCGGTGGGATTGTTGCTCATCATGTTGTTGGGCTTTCCGTTGACGTAGACCCTAAAGCTGCTGCTGCCGTTGACTTGAATCTTATCTTCGCCGTCGACTGTTACTAACGGCACTTTACGGAGCATCTCCAAGACGGAGTTCGACTGGGCGTCGGGGTCGTCCTGCACGTTGTATTCAATCTTGTCGATGTCGGCTTTCACCAGCGGTTTTTGGGCAACCACCTCCACACCTTGCAACTCTTTGGCATTGTCGGTGATGTAGAGCGTTCCGAAGTTGACTTCCTCCTCGCCGGCCTTTACGCTGAAGGATTTTACGATGCTGTTTCGTCCCATGGAGGTGATGAGCATCACAAAATCGCCGACGCCGGCGATCTTCTCCTTGAAGTTGCCGTTGGTGTCGGTCACGAGCATCTTTACCGGTTTGGTGGGGTTCTGGCGTTTAGTGATTTTAATGGTGGCGTAGGGCTCGCCCTCTCGGGAAAGAGAGTCAAGTACTTGCCCCCGAATCTGGAAGGAGCTGCCTGTGGTTTGTGCAATCGCTGCTGCTGAGGTCATCAGCAACAGAGTGAGGAGTAATACGTTTCTTGGTTTCATACGTTCCATAGAATAAATAGAGTGATTAAATGATGTTGTTTTTACGATATGGGTCGGAGAAGATGGTTTGAAGTCACATTCAGTAAAGAAAAAAATGGGAATAGAATGGTAACCGGATCATGGAATGTGCCATTCCGAATAGGGGTGAATGGTGAGTTGGGCGTTGTAGTAGCGGCGGTCGCCAGTGACTTCCCGCCCTATAAAGTTTGGTATTTCAAAGGGTTCGTTTTCACTTTGGAGTTCCACCTCGGCTATCACCAACCCTGCATTGGCTCCATCGAATTCGTCCACCTCAAAGGTGTGGGTACCGTATCTAACCAAATAGCGGGTTTTGTCAATCACACCCGGGTCGCATAGTTGCATCAACTCTTGAGCTTCAGTAATTGATAGTTCATGTTCCCATTCATAGCGACTGATACCTGCGGCATCAGAAGCACCTTTGATGGTTAAATAACCCTTTCCGTTACGAATGCGAATTCTGACGGTCTTACCACTTGTCCGACAAATGTATCCCTGTACAATGTGGCTGTGAGAATATGCTTTCAATTTATATTCCTCGCTGATAACGAGGAATTTTCGTTCTATTTCTTGAGGCATTAGAGTTAGCTATCTTCCTAAAAATGAATAGCCAATTAACATAACAAGCAAAAGTAGCAGTGCAACCACACCAATAACCACCAGTATCTTCTGGCCTTCTTTTTCTTCCTTACGGCTATGTTTTTCTTTCTTGCTCTTTCCCATGACTTTATGTGTTACTTAAAATGTTTCTAATAATGGTGCAAAGGTACGTGAAAAGAAGAAAGATGGTAAAAGCTGTCAACCAATTTTTCGCTAAAATACGTGAAATAAGAACTTTTTCCTGCATAAATCCTTTGCATGAACTAAACAAATTGTAATTTTGCGGCAGTTTTGGTATAGTCATGACAGAGGAAGAAAAAAAACGATTAAGCACCTTTGAAGGAAGATTGCGCCGCTTGGTTGATTCATACGACGAAGTAAAGCGCAAGTATTCTGAAACGAGCCAACTTCTGACTGTAAAACAGAAAGAACTTGAACAGATGCGTATCGAACAAAAGAATTTGAAAGCATCCTATACCAATTTAGCAAATGCCTTAACTCTAAGGCTCACAAGCAGCGACGTAGAGGAGACGAAACTGCAACTGACATTATTAGTGCGTGAAGTCGACAAATGCATCGCCTCATTATTACATAACTAATAAATGTGGAATGTATGGACGATAAGATAAAACAGATTACCCTCAAAATGGCCGGGCATGAGTTCAAAGCAACCATTAACATGGACAATGAAGAGATGGTGCGTGCGGCGGCTAAAGAGGTAGATACTCGTTTTAACGGGTTGATGAACCAATTCAGTTCTCTCTCGCGAGAGAAAGCTTTGGTGAAAGTGGCGTATGACTTATCTCTGGAACAACTGGAACTCAAGGAGATGAAAGACACCCGCCCGTACGACCAAAAGATTATAGAATTAACCAAGACGGTAGATTCCTGTTTCAAGGATTAACAATCCATTGAAATAAGCTACCCGATGGCTATATAAAAGCAAGTTCGCGCACTGAACGGAAGTTCTTCGATTGATAGAGCTGTCGTCCGGTGCGTTTTTATTAATATAAAACATATCAAACCATGACAGTAGAAATAACCATAATTGCATCCATTGCCTGCCTTCTTATTGGCGGAGCATTGGCTTACTTCTTGTTGAAACCCAATTTCAAAGCCAAGTTCGATACGATGGTGAAAGAAGCAGAAGCAGAAGCAGAAGTAATCAAAAAGAATAAGTTAATCGAAGTAAAAGAGAAGTTCCTCAACAAGAAGGCCGAACTGGAGAAGGAGGTCTCTGTTCGGAACCAAAAGATTCAGCAGGTTGAGAACAAACTCAAACAGCGCGAACTGGTGCTCAATCAACGTCAAGAAGAACTGCAGCACAAAAAATCGGAGATTGAATCTGTGCGTGAGGGTCTCGAAGCCCAATTCGCCGTCGTAGAAAAGAAGAAGGAGGATTTGGACAAACTGCAACAGCAAGAAATCGAACGACTTGAAGCTATTGCCGGGCTATCAGCCGATGAAGCCAAAGAACGCATGATGGAATCTCTCAAAGAGGAGGCTAAAACACAAGCCCAATCGTACATCAATGATATTGTCGACGAGGCTAAACTGACTGCAAATAAAGAAGCTAAGCGAATCATTATTCAAACCATCCAACGGGTAGCTACCGAAACGGCCATTGAAAATTCCGTTACTGTATTCCATATAGAATCGGACGAAATAAAGGGACGTATCATCGGGCGTGAAGGGCGAAACATTCGCGCCCTTGAAGCTGCCACCGGCGTGGAGATTGTGGTTGACGACACTCCCGAAGCGATCGTATTGTCGGCATTCGACCCCGTACGTCGAGAAATTGCCCGATTGGCACTTCACCAGCTTGTAACCGACGGACGTATCCATCCCGCGCGCATCGAAGAAGTGGTTAATAAAGTACGCAAACAAGTTGAAGAAGAGATCATCGAAACCGGTAAGCGTACCACCATTGACTTAGGCATACACGGACTGCATCCCGAACTCATCCGCATCATTGGAAAGATGAAATATCGCTCGTCGTATGGGCAAAACCTGCTCCAACACGCCCGTGAAACAGCCAATCTATGCTCCGTAATGGCTTCGGAACTGGGATTGAACCCTAAGAAAGCTAAACGAGCCGGATTACTTCACGATATAGGAAAGGTGCCCGACGAAGAACCGGAAATACCGCACGCCATCTACGGCATGAAACTCGCAGAGAAGTTTAAAGAGAAACCTGACATCTGCAATGCTATCGGTGCCCATCACGACGAAGTAGAGATGACCAGCTTGTTGGCTCCCATCGTACAAGTGTGTGACGCCATCTCCGGTGCACGTCCGGGCGCACGTCGTGAAATTGTAGAGGCCTACATCAAACGACTGAACAATCTCGAGCAACTGGCTATGGCCTATCCGGGAGTGACCAAGACTTACGCCATTCAGGCCGGTCGCGAGTTGCGCGTTATTGTCGGTGCCGATAAAATCGACGACAAGCAGACCGAAAGCCTGTCCGGTGAAATAGCTAAGAAGATACAAGACGAAATGACCTACCCGGGACAAGTGAAGATTACCGTTATACGCGAAACTCGTGCGATAAGTTACGCCAAGTAACTCCCGTTTCAGTTATCGTACCATTATGTCCCCTATAATTTATCGTTTTGAGGTGTGTGCCAACTCTGTGGAGAGTTGTCGCACCGCCCAAATAGGCGGTGCCCATCGGGTGGAATTGTGTGCAGGCATGCCCGAAGGAGGCACCACTCCTTCGTATGGCGAAATGGTTACCGCACGTGAGTTGCTCACAAGCACCCAACTGTTTGTGATGATTCGTCCGCGTGGAGGCGACTTCTTCTACTCGTTGCTCGAACAAAGTATCATGCTGAAAGATATCGAGAATGCCCGCCAACTGGGTGTGGATGGCGTGGTCTTCGGCTGTTTGACCGAGCACGGCGACATTGACACTCTCTTTTTAAAGCAACTCATGGAAGCTTCGGGCGATGTACCGGTGACATTTCACCGTGCCTTTGATCGTTGCCGTCATCCGCAAGAAGCCCTTGAACAGCTTATTGAAGCTGGCGTCCAACGCATCCTCACCTCCGGCGGAAAACCGAAAGCCGAAGAAGGTATTCCACTCCTGAAAGCCCTGCAACAGCAAGCTGGGGATCGCATTGTTTTGTTGGCCGGAAGCGGTGTGACTGAAACAAACATTGCCCGCATTGCCCGCGAAACAGGTATTCATGAATTTCACTTTTCGGCACGCGAAGAAGTTTCCGGACGTAACGTACCGCCCATAACCACGGTGAGACGGGTTGAAGCCACCATTGCCGCACTTACATCGGATCTACATCGTAGTACACGATAAGCGATTTGAACCGATCCTCGGCGGATAGCATTTCGTGTTGCACCTGCAATAGCAGCCTGCGAGCGTGCGCCAAAGAGGCTTCCAGTTCTATTTTCACCATAATCTTACGAATGAAGAGTAGCTGTACCCGTGCCACCGGTGGCTTGTCCGGTCCCAGTATGCGGGTGCCGAAATGTATCCGCAACCGATCGGCCAGCTGTTGTGCCATCTGCTCCAGCAATGTTTCGTCGCGATGCTTGAGGTAGACATATACCAGTCGGAAGTAGGGCGGATAATGAAACAACCGCCGTTCGGTTAGCTGGGTAGCGACCATACCCCGATAGTCGTTGCGGATTACTTGCTGAATAATAGGGTGGTCGATGTTCTTGGTCTGCAGCACTACACGTCCCCGTTTACGCTTGCGTCCGGCACGGCCTGCCACTTGCGCCATCAGTTGATAGGCACGTTCATAGGCGCGAAAGTCGGGATAGTTCATCATCGTATCGGCATGGAGAATGCCTACCACGCTTACATGGTCGAAATCAAGCCCCTTGGAAATCATCTGCGTGCCAATGAGAATTTGGGTTTTTCCGCGCGTGAAGTCGTGAATGATACGCTCGTAGGAAGAGCGGCTGCGGGTGGTATCTAAATCCATACGTGCCACGGTTGCCTGGGGAAAGAGTTGGCGGATGTCATCTTCGATACGTTCGGTACCAAAACCCTGTTTGCGCAACTCTACCTCGCCGCAGGCCGGACAACACTCGGGCAATCGGTAGGTGTACCCGCAGTAGTGGCAAGTAAGCTGATGCACGCTCTTGTGAAAGGTCAACGTGACGTCGCAATTCCGGCATCTGGGAACCCATCCGCAGGTGTGGCATTCTATCATGGGGGCAAATCCCCGCCGGTTCTGAAACAAAATTACTTGTTCGTGCTGTTCGAGTGCCTCACGTACATACCCGAGCAGGAGCGGCGAGAAAGGACCCTTCATGCGTTTCTTCCGATGCAGTTCCCTGATGTCTACCGACACAATTTCGGGAAGTTCAATCTCTTTGTAACGTTCCGTCAGCTCCACCAATCCATACTTTTTCTGCATGCAATTGTACCAGCTTTCGATAGAGGGAGTAGCAGTTCCGAGCACGGTTTTGGCGCCATACATTGCTGCCAACACAATAGCGGCGTTGCGCGCATGATAGCGCGGTGCAGGGTCTTGTTGTTTGTAGGTGTTCTCGTGTTCCTCGTCCACAATCACTAATCCAAGTTTCTTGAAGGGCAGGAAGATGGAAGAGCGCACGCCCAAGAGGAGGTCGTAGGGCTGATCGGAGAGTTGCTTCTGCCAAATCTCCACCCGCTCGGCGTCGGAGAACTTGGAGTGATAGATGCCCAGCCGTCGGCCGAATACCCGCCTGAGCCGGTCGGTGATCTGGGTGGTAAGCGCTATTTCCGGCAAAAGATAGAGCACCTGTTCGCCCCGACCGAGCGCCTGTGCAATCAGGTGCATGTAGATTTCGGTTTTCCCGCTCGAGGTTACGCCATGTAGCAGGCAAACAGGGTGTTGCTCGAGTTGCTGCAGCACTGTTTGGTAGGCCTGCTCCTGAGGCGCGTTGAGCGGATTGAGCGGCAGGGTGGTTGGCCAGGCGTTCGTCAGTCGTCCCACGGTTAGCTCGGCACTCTCCAGCATCCCCTTGTTGATAAGTGCTTGCACCGCAGCGGCCGAACTGCGTCCCACCAATTGCTGTTTGGTTACTTCTTGACGCGAATCGGTTTGCTCGCTCAACCGGTTCGACAGTTCGAGGTAATACATCAAGGCTTCGGCCTGTTTGGGAGCACGCTTTAAGGCATCCAAGCAGCTGTGTAGCCAAGCCTCTTCGTTCGCCCGGGGAGCCAGACGCACTACTGTTTCGGTCTTGGGATGATAGTCACCGCCGTGCAAGCCCGAAGGGAGTGCGGCCTTATACACCTCGCCCAACGTGCAGAGGTAGTAGTCGGCCAACCAATCCCAGAAACGCAATTGCAGCGGCAGCAACACGGGCTGCCGGTCGGGAACCTCTTCAACGGGTTTTACCACGTAGGCCGTCGGTTCTTCGTGGTGTATTCGTTTGACAATGCCCACGTAGTGCTTGCTGTTTCCAAAGGGAACCACCACGCGGCATCCCACGCACACCATCTCCTCCCACGGTTGGGGAAGCCAATAGGTGAAACAGCCGGGCAAGGGCAGGGGCAATATGACATCGACCATTTTCTTCATTGCAAGCGCAAAGATAGCGAAAGCAGCCCTCTCACCCGTTGCCTCGGGTCGATTTTCCTGCTTGTTAAATATGGAAGCAGTGCGGGTTTGTTCCTGAAAATCTATCTATATTTGTCGAATTATAACAGCGAAAAGAGAATATATGGCAAAAAGATACTGTTTACTGGCTCTTTTGAGCATGATGCTTGTCGGAACAGGCAACGCCCAGCAGATAATTTACTCAACTTTGAAGGATGTGATGCGCCAGAAGGGTGATACCCTCACCACGTTGCGCATCGAGAAGCGTAACCGCAATCAAATCATGCTGATGGGGGGCGCCGATTACAAAATATCGGTCGAAGGCAACCACGGCCTCTCGCGCTACCTCAAGTCGCGTTGCTATGCCGTGCAGAACGACTCCCTGTGGTATGTCAACACGCGCAAAGTGCGCTATAAACGCTTCCGTTTCGGCGGTTGGTATGCGCCGGCCATTTGGGTGAAGGGGAATCTCTACTTTTGCGCCCAGCCGGTGGGTTCGATTGCTGCCGAGGGGGAGGCTCCGCTCAACGCGACCCGCCTGGGAGGCGAGGTGGGGACGGCCATTGCCTCGTCCGGACTGGTGAACTCGCGTGTCTACTATGAAATCGACACCGAAACCGGCAAAGTGGAGTTTGTAGACCATCAAAAGATGCTGCTCCTGCTCAGTGACCGGCCGGCGCTACGCCGGGCGTTCCGTGCCGAGAAGAGTGATAGCGGGGAAGTCATCGGGCGTTACCTGTTACAGCTTCAAACAAAAGAGACCCGACAGGGGGAATAACCTGCCGGATCTCCAATATAGTGCTTACTTCTTTTCCACTCATCCGTTTACTTCACGCATCCTTAACCGCTCGGGTTGGTCACACCCACCGCTGCGAATAGGACGGAGGCTCCCTTGTTTTGGCCGGCGGGCGGATGCTTGCGAACGTTATTTCTCGTCGGTGAAGTCGGATGCCAGGTAATACCCCGAATCAATCAACACCTCTTTCCAGTTGGAGGCGTCCACTACGGTGGTTTCGCAGGCGTAGGTTTTCACGTTGATAACGCCGTTGTGGTAGGGTGTGCCGAATTGGATGGAGGCCTGACTGTTTCCCTTGATCGAGCCGATGAGGGTGACCACCGCACGAGCCGAGGTGCGAATGTCTTTGAAGACGGTCATGCTCTGCGACGGAGTGGGGGCAATGATGTAGCGTACAGAGGCCTTTTCGGCATCCTGACCGGTGATGACGGGATATTTTCCGTCGGTTCCGCCCTTCTCATCGAGGGCTTGAATGACGCCTTGCGCCACCGCATCGTTCGAACAAAGGATGGCGTCGGGCATGCTGCCTGTGAAGTAGTACTCATTGATTAGTTGCGACATGCGGTTCTTGGCATTGGTGATGCTCCAGTCGGCAATGCCGCACTCCTGCATGGTTTTCTGTCCCGACGGAACGGTTAGTTTGCCGCTGTCCAGATAGGGCTGCAACATACTCATGGCGCCCTGGAAATAGAAGTTGACGTTGTTGTCGCTTTCGGGTCCGGTAAAGAACTCGATGGTGTAGGTGGTGGGTTCGGCGCTCTCCAGCTTTAAGGCTTTGCGGATATACTCTCCCTGTTGTTCGCCCACTCCCAGGTTGTCGAAGGTGATGTAGTAATCTACATCGGGGGTGTTCATTAATAACCGGTCGTAGGCAATGATGGTGATGCCTTTTCCTTTGGCTTTGGCCAGCACATCGCCCAGCGAGTTGCCGTCGACGGCTGTAATGACGATGACCTTGCATCCTTCGTTCATCATCGCCTCTATTTGCGTGCGCTGTTTGGCGATGTCGCGGTTGACATACTGCAAGTCTACATCGAAGTCGAGTCCCTCGAGCAATGCTTTCATGTTGGCGCCGTCGAGTCGCCAGCGGTCGCTTGTGTTCTCGTCGGAGAGCGCAATGCCAATCTTCCATCGGTCTTGCGCGGGTTCGTCCTGGTTGTTCTTACTGTTGCAGGCGGTTATCAGCAATGCTGAGAACAACACCAGCATTCGTCCTGCTTTGTTTACTACATTTTTCATCTTGACTAATCTTTATGAATGATTTTAGAGGATTCTAACATGCGGTGATAGCGGGTGGTATCGGAGAGTACCCGGATGGCTTCCTTCAAATCGGCGTCGTCTTTGAGTTGCTCGATGATGCTCCCGCTTTGATAATAGTATCGTTTGACAATCTCTTGCGCCAACACGCTCTTAATCTCTTTGGAGAAGTGGTCGAGATCGCGGTCGAGGTTGTGGGTAAGTTTCTTTTCGAGTGCCTCGAATTCGCCCGAGGCCTCGGATAGATAGCCTTCAAACCCGGCCATCTCTTTGAGGCTCTTCAAGAGCTTCTCGCTCTGCTGATCATACTTGAAATCGGCCTGGTGTACCATCGCTTTGAAGTCGGCGTAGTCGGCATCGGTCAAGACAAACGATGCTACGGGAGCAATGGTAGGATGTTTCAGGCAATAGTTCGTGGCGTAATCGAAGGTGAGGTTGTCGTTGATCAAATAAAAGAGGATGTTGGGCAGCTTTTCCGGTGTCACCTCGATGTCGGGCGTCACTCCTCCGCCATCGCGCACGATGCGGCCGGCGGCCGTGTGAAAGACAGTGGTCAGGCTGTCGGGAATGCGTCCCACACTTCCGTCGGGATTGCGATGGGTGTAGTCGATGGCCTGCACACATCGTCCGCTGGGAATATAATACTTGGCCGTCGTCACTTTCATGGCGCTTCCGTAGGGCAGCGAACGGGTGGTCTGCACCAAACCCTTGCCAAACGTGCGGGTGCCCACAATGACGGCACGGTCGTAGTCTTGCAGGGCGCCCGAGAGTATTTCGCTGGCCGAAGCCGTGCCACTGTTCACCAGCACGGCAATGGGGATGTCGGTATCGATGGGTTCGCGCAAGGTTTTATATGTTTTGTCGCTTTGCGACATCTTTCCTTTGGTCGAGACAATTACTTTGGCACGCGGCAGGAAGAAATTGGCAATCTCGACGGCTTCGTCGAGCAGACCGCCTCCGTTGTTTCGTAAATCGATCACCAAGGAGGTGATTCCCTGTTTCTTCAACTCGAGAAAGGCTTGTTTGAACTCTTTGGAAGGATTGCCCGAGAAGGTAGTGAGGTTGATGTAGCCGGTTTGCGATTCCAACTGTCCGTAGTAGGGAATGTAGGGCAGCTGAATAGAACGGCGTACCATCTGAAAGGTCAAAGGTTTGTCGCTGCCCGGACGTTGTACCTTTAGCGTGAAGCCGGTGCCGATTTGTCCACGAAGCATTTCGCTTACTTCCTGATTGTTTTTGCCCATTAAATCTTTCCCGTCGATGGAAAGCAAGATGTCGCCCGCCTTCAGTCCGGCGAGGGCGGCGGGCATACCTTCATAAGGCTCGGCAATCATGGAACGTTTGAGTTTGGCATTCCAGGATATGACCGAACCAATTCCACCGTAGGAGCCTTTGAGCATTTGTTCCAGCTCGCCGCGGTCTTCTTCGGGGTAATATTCGGTGTAGGGGTCGAGAGCGTATAACATGGCATCAATCCCCTGACGAATACTCTTGTCGGGTTGGATCGTGTCTACGTAAAAGAGATCGAGTTCGCGCACCACCGAGGTGAAAATGTCGAGGTTTTTGGCTATTTGAAAGCTTCGGTTGTCCCCGTTCTTAAATCCCCAAACAAGCAGCACGCCCACCGCTGTCAAAACCAGGGCGGCTGTGCGTATGAAATATGATTTTCTCATAAACTGTGAATATTGGTTTTAATAGATTCCCACCGCCCGGCCGAAAGTTCCGCGCCAATGAGTTGTATGATTTCACCGGCCAGCAGGGAGCCTGTTTTTCCGCATTTTTCCAGCGAGAAACCACTGGCCAGGCCGTAGAGGAAGCCGGCGGCAAAATAGTCGCCTGCCGCCGTGGTATCGACCACGTTGGCCACGGGGGGTGCCCCCACGTGCACCAAGTTGGTTCCTTTGCGGATGTACGAACCTCTTTTTCGCGCTTTCACCACGGCGATGCTGCAGAGCGGAGCAATGGCGTGGAGCGCCTCCACCGGATCTTCCCGGCCGGAAAAGGCGCGTGCTTCCTCTTCGTTGGCAAAAACAATGTCGACATATTGGTCGATGAGTTGCTCGAAGAAGTCGCGCTCCTGCAACACAATGTTGTAGCTGGCCAGATCGATGCAAATCTGCAATCCCGATTCCTTGGCCAGCGACAGTGCCCGGACAATGAGGTCGTGATCTTGCACCATGTAGCCCTCGATATAAAAACAGGTGAATCCTTTGAAGAGGGAGGCAGACAGCTCGTCGGCATGCTGGGTGGCAGCTGCCCCCAGGTAGGTACCGAAGGTTCGTTCGCCGTCGGGCGATATAAAGGTGGCGGCCACGCCCGAAGGAAGCGTAGGATGCACAAACAAGTGCGGCCTCGCGCCCAGTTCGAGCAGCGATTGTCGATAAAAATCGCCGTAATGATCCTTTCCTACCTTGCCGATAAAGGCTGTGTCCAGACCCAGA
>JAISHB010000088.1 GCA_031262785.1 Prevotellaceae bacterium | reverse complement strand
CACACGGCACGGGGGCAGGCCAACGGCGGTTGGCTCACCTTTGAGTGGAATGGTTAATCGCTCCAGTTCTTCTTGGTGATTGTAGGGTGTGCTGTAAAAGCGGAGCAGCAGCATGGTGCCGCAGATGCTCATCAGTCCGGCCAGTAACAGTCCGGCTATCATATAGGTTGTTCGTTTCATGGGTGGATTCCTTTCTGAGTTTGTTTATACTCGTTATACATGGATACTAATTGATCATCGGTGATGCCCAATGAATAGAGTTGTTTGAAGAAGTAGGCGGACTCTTCCTGCAGGAACTCTTTGTGACGCAGCGCCACAATGAGTTTGTCGGCGCCGGCCGTCACAAAGTAGCCGATGCCCCGCTTGTTGTAGATAATCTGCTTGGATTGCAAGAAATCGTACGAACGCATCACCGTATTGGCGTTTACCTCTACCACAGCCGCATACTCTCTGACCGACGGCACCCGCTCGTCGGCGCTATATGCCCCGAGCAAGATTTCGTCGCAGATGCGATCTGCTATTTGCAGGTAGATGGCTTTACTCTCTTTGAAATCCATGGTCTACCAGCGGTTAATGAGTTCCGATTCTTTAAAGCGAACGTAGGCCAGCACCCAATTTACCAAGGCCATCACCCCGAAGAAAGTGGTTACCAGCTTGATGAATGTGTGATAGCTTATAAACGGCGTTACGCTGCGGTTCTCCATCAGCAGCCAACCCAAGAAACCGACCGTACCTCCGTAGAGAAGGAGGATAAGCATGCCCACCGCCGTGGTTTTGATGAACGCATGCTTGCTCCAAACCGCACTTCCCAGCATATAGAAAGATTGCAGGAAGAAATAGGCGGCAATGAATGTTTTTATCTCCTTGGTATGTTCGATAATCCCGATGGGATGTCCCACAAGGTAAATCGAAGAGAGTGGAACGGGTTGAATCTTCACCACCTGCTCGGGCGGAAAGAGCGTGAACACCACCACGCGTGTTAAATCGGCCAGCACAAAGGTGAGGAGAAACACCAGCAAGAAACCGACCGTGTAGAGCAACCAGCGCGAGAGGTATTTCTCGAACATCGTGGCCGGAAGCATCAGCTGCGCCAGACGGCCGGTCTTCCGCTTCATGCGTTCCATCAACAGCGAACCGCTCAAGGCACCCATTACAAAGAGTAGGGTGACGAAGACATCCAGTTCGAACGCCCATACGGGATCTATCTCTTGCGCCGACCCCGACAGATGGTTGTAGCGGTCGTAGGCATACAACAGGAAGATAACGGCGAATACGCCATACATCAGTACGATTCGCAGCAGGTTGACTTTCCAACCTTCCGTCAGTTCTTTGCGCAGCACGTGGGCAAAGCGCGGCATACTAAAAAGAGTCTCTTGTGCTTTCATGATTGGGTGGTTTGATTAGGGAGGTGAAACAAAGCGGCCGCCTTGTCGGGGGCGGTGAGGGTGAGGTGGAACAACTCTTCCAGATTAATCTCTTTGTCTGTGTTCAGCAGCGAAGCATCGAGCAACACCCGATGATTATCCATAATCAACACGTGGTCGAGTATTTTGTCGATGTCCCGGACTTGGTGGGTGGAGATGAGGATGGTGCGTTCTTCCGAAACCACCGAGGCAATGAACTTACGAAACTGACTTTTTCCGGGGATGTCCAACCCGTTGGTAGGTTCGTCCATCAAGAGGAGCGAAGTGTTGGCGGCCAAGGCAAAGCTCATAAAGACTTTCTTCTTTTGTCCCATCGAGAGGGCACCCAAATGAAGATCGTCTGCCAAATCGAAATTGTGCAGATGATTCGTCAACGCTTCGTGGCTAAAGTGCGGATAGAACCGACTGTTTAGCGCGACATAATTTTTAAGGGAAGTGCTCGGAAGTTCGAACTCTTCCGGAACGAGGAAGGTGTCGGACAAGGTAACAGGCAGCCGACGACGTACATCGACACTGCGATAGCGCACACGCCCGGAACGGGGAGTGAGCAGGCCACTCATCAGATAAAGCAAGGTCGATTTTCCTACGCCGTTCTTGCCCAGCAAGCCATAGACGCACCCTTTTTTTAGGGAGAGCGAAAAATCGTGCAGCACCTCTTGCTTTTTGCGAGGATAGCCGAATGAAATGTTTTCTACTTGTAGCATACGCTTTTCTTTTTGGATTTGGATTAGAAGTATTTAAGTGTATTAGTTGGTTAATACACTGCAAATGTAGACGAACTCTCCAAAAGATTTCTATCCCGTCCGGTTGATTTATTGTTTATTAACTAAAATAGGCGGTTAGGAAGATTACTTTTGTCGCGCCTCTGCGGTCTATTACTATCGAAGAAGCATAAAAATAACTATAAAAAAGAGTATGAAAAGTAATCCCCAAGAATGTCTCTATTGCCAAAACAATGAGACCCTGCATCAGCTGATGATTGAGTTCGCCACCCTTCGTGTATCCCGTGCGTTCCTCTTTAAGGAGCAAACCTATCGCGGGCGTTGTTTAGTGGCCTACAACGGACATGTCAACGATTTAAATGAATTGGATGAGGAGCAACGCAATGCCTTTATGGCCGATGTAGCCCGTGTGACGCGTGCGATGCAGCAGGCATTTCATCCCGAGAAGATTAATTACGGAGCCTATTCCGATAAACTTTCGCACCTTCATTTTCATTTGGCACCGAAGTATGTAGACGGTCCCGACTATGGCGGCACGTTCCAGATGAATCCGGGTAAAGTGTACCTTTCGGAAGGGGAGTATAACGAACTGATTGAGGCGCTGAGAAGCTATCTCTGACCTGCAGCGCTCGCTGCGGGCATTTTTTCCATGCGTTCCTGCTGCCGGTTCCAGCGATAAACAATGGTTTGTTGCACATAGGGAGCAAGTGCCTCCGCCGCCTCTTGGCTCATGTAGCCAGGGGTGGTGAAGGTGAAAGTAAGTTGTGTCCCCTCGGGCGCGAAGTCGGCCTGCTGCAACAACATGTCGGCCTTGGCAACCGCGTCGACCAACGGATAGTTTGCTTCGGTTCTGCCCCGGAGCCGGAGGGAGTCGGCATGAATAAGGTAGTCGCCGAGCGTGGGAAGTTCCAGATAAGCGGCCGTTTGCAACGGTTTCCAATCGGTGGTGTAAAACCGGATGTCGCTGTCGCAGGCGGGTGCGCAGGCGGTGGTGATGATGCAAACAACGGCTGTGCTGTCGGTGGTGGGCAGCACTTTGAGTTGCCAACTGTTTTGCGCGGTTAGCTGCAGGCGGATATAGCTGGCCGTTAGCGCGGTCATTTCCGATTTGCTGTCGAACCGGTTGGTTACTTCCGCTTTCATGTTGCTTAGGCGGAAATCGATGCAATCGGCGCGGTTTACGGCCGTAAGCAGCGGACAAAGCGAGTCGGGCATGTTTGTGAACAAGGTTTTGGCCTCTTGCGCAGACAAAAAGGTACTGTTGCCCGATAGCAAGAGCGTAAGTATGCTGAAAACTATTTTTTGAATCATGGCGGACTTGTTTATGAGGCTGCAAAGATAGGCGATATTTACTTACCCTTCCAGATTGGCGGCTACATATTTTCGTAACTCCTGGGGCGGGATACCGCGCCGGCGGGCATAGTCTTGAAACTGATCTTCCCCGATTTTTCCGACCAGAAAGTAGCGGGCACGCGGATGTGCCATCATCAGTCCGCAGGTGGAGGCGTGCGGACGCATCATGCCGTTTTCGGTTAGGCGAATTCCGATTTGCTCCATGTTCAGCAACCCGTTGAGCAGAAAAACAATGGATTGGTCGGGCAACGACGGATAACCCACGGCCGGTCGGATGCCCTGGTATTTTTCTTTCAACAACTCGGAAACGGGAAGTTGTTCCTCCCGGGCATAGCCCCATGCCCGACGCCGAACATATTCGTGCAGCTTTTCGGTGGTCGCTTCGGCCAGCCGGTCGGAAAGTGTTTGCGTGAGCATGCGCAGGTAGGGATCCTCGCGGTGCAGTTGCTCGGTGGTGCCCTCGCACGAGGCGGCAAAGAGTCCGATTTGGTCGGGAATGCCACCCGACAAGGGGCGAATATAATCGCTCAAGCAGAGAAACGGACTGCCGTCGGCATGAGGAGTTTGTTGACGCAACATTGCAAAGCGGACGCCTTCAATAAGAATGTCGTCGCCCTGGGAGTTGGCTTGACACAAGCGAAACAAGGCACGGGTTTGAATGCGTCCCTCGAGCGTCCCGAGCAAACTTTCGGCTTCCCGTCGCAGGCGGACGGCTTCTCCGCTACGCGGTGGGACGCCCCATGCGTGGTAAAAAAAGAGCCAATTAATATAAGGGACGATTTCGCCAACCGAGTAGGTTAGTACCATACCTTAATTAAATAGGAGTTCTTTGCCGCGGCAGGCCGTGTTGACTTCTCCGTTGCGATAGGCAATCTGTCCGTTTACAAACGTTGTTTGCACACTCCACGAGAAGGGAAAATCGCCCAATGGGGTCCAGCCGCAGCTGCTTAAGATATCTTTCGGGTTAATATGATACGGGCTGTCGGATCGTTCCACCAACACCAAGTCGGCATAATATCCTTCGCGCAGATAGCCCCGCCGGTCGATACGATAGAGTTTCGCCGGAGCGTGGCACATCTTTTCCACCACCGTTTCGATGGGGAAAACCTGTTCATCGGCCAATGAGAGCATACTAATCAGTGAGAACTGTATTGTGGGCATTCCCGAAGCCGCCTCGAGTGCGCCGCCCTTCTTTTCGACTAATAGATGGGGCGCATGATCAGTAGCGATGGTGGTGATCAGGTTATTCTTAACCGCTAAACGCAAGGCTTCGCGGTCGCTTCGCTTTTTGATGGAAGGATTGCATTTTATCAACGCTCCCAGCGTGTTATAGTCGGAATTGGAAAAAAGCAGATGAGGTACGCACACTTCGGCCGTAATGTGTGTGGGGCGAATCACCTCGAAGTTGAGCAGCTGTAACTCTTTGGCCGTGCTCAGGTGCAAGAGGTGCAACCGGGCATGCGCTTCCACAGCCAGATGAATGGCCGTTTTCGACGAGTCGTAACAGGCCGAGGCCGAACGAATCATGAAGTGTTTCCCGATGGGTATTTGCCCGTCTTTGTAGGTTCGCAGCAGGCCGCGGATATTGCGGTCTATGATGTCTTGATTTTCGCAATGGGCGGCAATCAACAAATCGGTTTCATGGAAGATGCGTTGCAAAGCATCGGGGCGATTGACCAGCAGATTGCCGGTGCTCGAACCCATGAACACTTTGATTCCGCACACCCGTCGGCGGTCGAGTTTGTGGAAGGTCTTATAATTGGTGTTGGTTGCGCCGAAATAGCAGGCGTGATTTACCACACAGTGATCGTTCATCAGGGCGATTTTCTCGTGCAAAGCTTCGAGCGTGGTGGTGGCGGGCGAAGTGTTGGGCATATCCATTATGGAGGTCACTCCTCCGGCTGCCGCCGCACAACTTTCGCTAAAGATACCGCCTTTGTGCGTGAGACCGGGTTCCCGAAAATGAACGTGTTCGTCTATGACGCCCGGCAACAAATAAGCACCTTTTGCATCGAAGGTTTCGTGGCATGGAAAGCCCGGCATTTGGTCGGGACGTAAGATTTCGGCGATGGTGTCTCCTTCAATCACGATTCCGCCCGGCGTGACGCGATTTTCATTCACCAACACCGCATTGTAGATGTGTGTACGTTTCATGTTTCTGTTTTTGAATGGTTGGATGAGTGGAAGAGGCTGTCCCATTTGAGACGAATCACGCCGAAGATGGCTTCGCCGAAAATACTGCTATTCATCTTTGAGGTGCCCAGTTCGCGGTTGATAAAGATCACCGGAACTTCGGTGATGCGAAATCCCAGTCGATAGGCTGTAAATTTCATCTCGATTTGAAAGGCGTAGCCCTTGAAACGGATGGCATTTAAATTGATCGTCTCCAAGACGCGCCGACGGTAGCATTTAAATCCGGCGGTGGTGTCATGAACGGGCAATCCGGTAATAAAACGCACATATTTCGAGGCGAAGTAAGACATCAGCACCCTGCCCATTGGCCAGTTCACTACGTTGACTCCACTGACGTAACGCGATCCGATGCTCACGTCGGCGCCCCCGGAAACGCACGCCTGGTAGAGGCGGGGCAGGTCGGCGGGATTATGACTGAAATCGGCATCCATTTCGAAGATAAATTGGTAGGAACGCTCCAACGACCATTTGAAGCCGGCGATATAGGCGGTTCCCAATCCCTGCTTGCCCTGTCGTTCAATTAAAAAGAGCCGGTCGGGGAAAATTTGCTGCAGTCCTTTGACAATAGCGGCCGTACCATCGGGCGAACCGTCTTCGATCACCAGGATGTGAAACACCTGCTCCAATTTAAAAATGGCGCGAATGATGTTTTCGATGTTTTCCCGTTCGTTATAAGTTGGGATGATCACAATGCTGTCTGCTTCTTCCATGAAACAAAGGTAGTGGTTTTTCGCAGTCCGAACGGTAATTTATAGAATTTTAAAGAATAGAGGTCGGTCGAGACACTCAAAAAATATTCTTTTCTATTCAGAAGTTGCGCTTGCCGATCAAAAAAAAATCTTGGGAACCTGTTTTTTACGCTAAACGAGCGGAAAAATTTCTTTTTAGATTGTTTTTTGCCTCGACGACTTCCCTACCTTTGCATCCGCAATGATCACCCTAACAGCACTTCAACAACAATACGCCGCGCATCCGGCGCTCCCTGCAGTCATCGAAAAACTTCAAGACGAGGCGGTACGCACTCTGTTTTGCAACGGATTGCAAGGTTCGGCAGCCTCTCTGTTTGCCTGCACGTTGGCCGGAAAAATAGAACGTCCGTTTCTCTTCATTTTGGGCGACAACGAAGAGGCGGGCTATTTCTATCACGACCTGACGCAAGTAATGGGCACCGGGCAGGTGCTTTTCTTCCCCTCCTCGTTTCGCAACGTTAAATCCCGGCAAAAAGATGCCGCCAACGAAGTGCTTCGCACCGAGGTGCTTGGTCGTCTGCAAAAAGGGAACGACACAAACCGGCTTTGCATCGTTACTTCGCCCCAGGCACTTACCGAATCGGTGCCGTCTCCTTCGCTGCTGGCCGCCAAGAGCCTGCATCTGCAGGTAGGTGAGCGGGTCGACCTCACCTTTGTCACTGAAGTACTTGACAGCTATGGTTTTGAATATACCGACTACGTGTATCTTCCCGGACAATATGCGCTGCGCGGCAGCATCATCGACGTTTTTTCTTTCTCGTCGGAGTATCCTTTTAGGATCGATTTTTTTGGCGATGAGGTGGAGAGCCTGCGAACGTTCGAAGTAGACACTCAGCTCTCGCACGAGCGGCGCGGAGAGATTGTCATCGTTCCCGAGCTTGCGTCCGGGGACGACGACGTTGAGGTTTCGTTTTTGGATTATCTTCCCTCCGACACGCTGTTGGTAATGCGCGATTTGCTCTGGGTTGACGAAGATTTTTCCCGCCGATCGCCCGCTTTTCAACGGATGGAGCTGGGAAATCAACCCTCCCAAACGCCCGATGCCGTGATTGCCTTTGATACGGCCGTACAACCCATTTATCACAAGAATTTTGACCGCGTCGGGGAGAGCTTCAAGTCATTTCTCTCGGAAGGCTACACTATTTATATCTGTAGCGATAGCGCCAAACAGATTCAGCGCATACGTGCCATCTTTGACGATCGCGGCCAAGAGATCGCCTTCACCGCCGTCGAACGCACGTTGCACGAAGGTTTTTCGGACAGGGTGCTCAAAATGTGTGTTTTTACCGACCATCAACTCTTCGACCGCTTTCACAAATACAATTTGCGAAGCGACCGCGCCCGCGCCGGTCAGGTGGCACTTTCGCTCAAAGAGTTGAACCAGTTTACGCCCGGCGACTATGTCGTGCACATCGATCACGGCGTGGGACGCTTTGCCGGCTTGGTTCGCATCCCCAACGGCAACACTTCCCAAGAGGTTATCAAGTTGGTTTATCAGAACGACGATGTGGTGTTCGTATCCATTCATTCGCTGCACAAAGTCTCGAAATACAAAGGAAAAGAGGGCGAAGCGCCCCGATTAAACAAGCTGGGCACCGGCGCGTGGGAAAAATTAAAAGAGCGTACCAAAACAAAGATTAAAGACATTGCCCGCGACCTCATCCGGCTCTATTCGCAACGTCGCGAAGAGAAAGGATTCGCCTTCAGCCCCGACAGCTTCTTGCAACACGAGTTGGAAGCCTCATTTATCTACGAAGACACGCCCGATCAAAGCAAAGCCACGGCGCAAGTGAAAGCAGACATGGAAAGCAGCCGTCCGATGGACCGTTTAGTGTGCGGCGACGTAGGATTCGGAAAAACCGAAGTAGCTATTCGGGCAGCCTTCAAAGCGGCGGCCGATAATAAACAAGTGGCCGTATTAGTCCCCACCACCGTGTTGGCCTACCAGCATTATCAAACTTTTCGGGAGCGACTCAAAGAAATGCCCTGCCGGGTGGAGTATCTCAGCCGTGCCCGCACCGCCACGCAAACACATCTCATCCTTGCCGATCTGCAAGAGGGAAAAGTCAACATTCTCATCGGCACGCACCGCATCCTGGGAAAAGATGTGCACTTCAGAGACCTCGGACTGCTCATTATCGACGAAGAACAGAAATTCGGCGTCTCGGTCAAGGAGAAACTGCGGCAGCTCAAGGTGAATGTCGATACGCTCACCATGACGGCCACGCCGATTCCGCGTACGCTGCAATTCTCGCTCATCGGAGCGCGTGATTTGAGCGTGATTCAAACGCCCCCGCCCAACCGCTATCCCATCCAAACGGAAGTGCACACGTTCGACGAAACCCTCATCGCCGATGCCATCCATTTCGAGATGAGCCGCAACGGACAAGTTTTCTTCGTGAACAACCGCATCTCCAACCTGCAAGCGCTCAAAGAGCTTGTATTGCGCCAGATTCCCGATTGCCGCGTAGCCGTCGGACACGGACAAATGGAACCCTCGGAGCTGGAACGGATTATCTTCGACTTCATCAACTACGACTACGACGTGCTCATCGCCACCACCATCATCGAAAGCGGCGTAGACATCCCCAACGCCAACACCATCCTGATTAACGAAGCACAAAACTTCGGCCTGAGCGATTTACACCAAATGCGCGGCCGGGTGGGACGGAGCAACAAAAAAGCCTTCTGTTATTTGCTGGCGCCGCCCCTCTCGTCGCTTACCACCGAAGCGCGGCGCCGTTTGCAGGCCATCGAAAACTTTAGCGACCTGGGAAGCGGCATTCACATTGCCATGCAAGACCTCGACATTCGCGGAGCGGGAAATATGCTCGGCGCCGAACAAAGCGGCTTCATTGCCGACCTGGGCTACGAAACCTACCAAAAAATTCTCACCGAAGCGGTGCAGGAACTCAAGACCGAAGAGTTTGCCACCCTGTATGCCGAAGAGCTGAAAGCCGAAGGAAAACTTAGCGGCGAACAGTTCGTCGAAGAGTGTCAAGTGGAGAGCGACCTGGAATTATTGCTGCCGGCCACCTACGTAACCGGAAGCAGCGAGCGGATGCTGCTCTACCGCGAATTGGACACGCTCACCACCGACGAGGAGGTGCGCGCCTTCCGCACCCGTCTGGTCGATCGTTTCGGAGCCGTTCCGCCCGAGACGCAGGAGCTGTTGCGCATCGTTCCGCTACGTCGGCTGGCCGCCCGGCTGGGCGCGGAGAAAATCCACCTCAAAGGCGGCCGGATGACCCTCTTCTTTGTCTCCAATCCCGACAGTCCGTTCTACCAAAGCACAGCCTTCGACAAAGTCATTGCCTTCATGATGAAACAGACCCGTCGGTGCGATTTGCGCGAACAAAACCATCGGCGCAGCATGGTCATCAAAGAGGTGCCCAATGTGGAGACGGCCGTCAGCTTGTTGCGGGAGATTTTGGGGGAGTAAATCCCGACATTTATCCGACATATCCGACATTTATCCGACATTCATCCAACAAATCCGATCAATCCGGCATTTTACATATCCTCCAGCGTCAAACAAGCCGTTTCGATCTGCTCTTTGAAAAACAGTCTGGTGCGCAACCGTTCCACCTTTTGTTGCAGGAGTTCGGGTTTGAAATTCTTGCGTTGGCGTTTCACCTCGGCGATAAACACGCCGGGAGTGTCGGCACGGATGGCCACAATATCTATTTCCTGTTGATTCGCCTCTTTTCCTTTCGAAGATGTTTCCCACCACGAACCGATGGCTTTGTATAGCTTCTTTTCTTTGAGTTGCTCCCGGAAGTATTGTTCCAAGGTTGCTCCGGAATAGGTGGGGTAGTCGGCCTTGATGATTTCGGCAAGTTGGGCAAACAGTCCGGCTTGCACATAATCCTGATATTTCACGATGTATCGGAACCAGAAACGCAGGAAGTTGTCGGTGATTTCATAACGCACATTTTGCGTGGCCTCTTTGGCCAAAATGGGTCTTTTTTTGGCAATCACTTCGTAGTCATCCTCCAAACGTTGCAACAAACCGCCCACGCTGGCATTCCCGATGGCCTCCGAGATGGCGGAAGCCGTATTCCTTCCGGCGGCAATGGCCGAAAGAATCGCATAGTAGTTTCCGTACTTCTTCCCAAATTCCTGAATGAGCAACACGTTTCCTTCTTCCAGAAAAATGGAGTCTTCTTCGATGATGCAGTCTATCATCTTGCGCAGGGTGAAACATTTCTTATCCAGCAACAATTCGACATACTTGGGAACGCCTCCGGTGAGGGTGTACAGTGCCAGCAAATCATCGTTCGTATAGTGGGGATGATAGTCGGAGAGAATCTGTTTGAGCGTGGTCGTGGCGAAAGGTTTTAATTTGACGAGGTGGTCGCAGCGTCCGTACAAAGGTTCTTTGTATTCTAAGAAAATCCGGTGCATCAGCGTGTAGACCGAGCCGCTTGCAATGAAATGAACATGCGTACTGTCCTTGTATCGGTCCCAAACATCCTGTATTCCGCTGAAGATAGAGGCGTTGATGTTGAAAAACTCTTGGAACTCATCAATAATCAAGTTAAAAGAGCGACTGCGTCCCAGACTCATGATACTTTCGAACAGACTCACGAAAGAGCTGATTTCCGAAGGGATATAGCTGTTTAATGCCCGGCTGGCCGTTTGGACAAATTGCGCACATAGCGCCGCTTCGTTACTTCTTCTGACGAACAAGTATACCGTGGGCGTCTTCTCGCAACTTTTCAAGATCAGTTTGGTCTTTCCGATGCGTCTGCGTCCGGTTAGAACCGTCAGTTGCGAATGATTTTCAAAGGCAAACGCGCTGGTGCGTGCCAACAGCGCTAACTCCTGTTCCCGATTATAAAACTTCATAGCGATTGCATTTATCGCGGCCGTTATTTTCGCGGCCGCGAAATTTGAGGCAAAGATAGCGGTTTATACCCAATCTCCCGCCGGAGCAGCCCTATTATTTGGAATTATTTGACAAATCCCGCCTGCAACGGGTTTTTGATTGGAATTGTTTGACAAATCCCGCCGGAATGAAGCTTTTATTCGGAAGTTTTCGATAATTCCCGCCGGAACAGCCCTTTTATTTGCAATTATTCAACAATTCCGCCGTGCAACAGCGTTTTGATTGGAATTGTTTGACAAATCCCGACGGAGTAGCCCTTTTATTCGGAAAAACAGGGCTGCGGCAGTCGGAAAACAGGTGCGGCCGCAACAGATGCGGCCGCACAAGGGGGAAAAACCGAATCTTTCCGGTATTATTTCAAATGCGTGAACGCATTCTTGGGATCTTTGGCAATGCTCACCCAGTCGTAGTTGCGGATGAGTCCCAAGATGGCGGAAATGACAATGATGACGCGCGCCGTCCACAAGACAATCAGTACGGCGACGGCAATCAGGCCGAACTTCATGGCGTAGATCATGATGCCGTCGTCGTCGCGGGTGGTGCTGCCATCGCTCCATTTGGTCACGGTGGTGGTTACGCGCAGCGCCCCGGCGGTGCCTACCAGCAATCCGGCAATCCAGAAGAGCGCCTTCTTGAGGCCGCGGGCGGCCTTGTCTTCGCGGCGACGCTTGGTTATCATGTAGCCACGCGGACGGCAAGCCACCACGTAGACCACAATCCAGATGAAACACCAAATGCCCATCTTCCAGTCGCTGGCTTCCTCTTTTTGGGAACTCTCGGTGCGGAGTTTGCGAAGATACTCGATGCCTCCGGTTTTGAGCATTTCCACATGCTCGGTGCTGCTCTTAAGAGCCGCTTTCATTTGGGTGCGCTTGGCCTGGCTCGCACTATCGCTCTTTCCTTCCAGCTGGGTGAGTTCATACTTGTAGTTTGCGATGCGGCCGTTGTAGTAACTCAAATCGGAATCCAATCTGGATTGCAACTCCTTGGGACTGGTGGCTTTCTTCAAATCCTTTTCGGCATCGCCCGCCGAATTGAGGTAATAGATGCCCATGATGGTCACACAGATGATAATCCACCAGGCAAATGTCCAATGACGTTTCTTCGACCAGGCGATCACCTCGCGGGTGTCGGCCATTAGCTCCAACAGCTCCCTGTCCGAAGGATCATCCACGGCAGCTTCGGCTTTGTCTAACAGATCTTCCATGGTCTGCGTCTCGTTTTGGGTGCGGGGATAGTAGTCTTCCCCCGGCTTTCCGTGATAACCGGCCGTAGCCCACGCTTCAAACAAAAAATCCTCGGCGGCGGTGTTGCGGCCGTCGGACTGGTTCACATTTTCATAGGTGAAATTCATGTCGCCGTTCATGCGACTGTTTTTTTTCTTTTTCTTTTCAGTGGTCATAGAATTGCTTGTATTAAATAGTAATGAGAGGATAAGGAAATATCACGTTGTTTTCTACTGCTGAATGATTTTGGCTTTTACGTTTCGGAATTGCGGCATAGCCTGCCCGATGGGCGCACCGATGTAGGTGGGGTCGCAAACGGTGTACCGGCGACCACTGACCACCACGTAATCGCCTGCCACTTCGCCCTTGAAGGCCACGGCCGTGGCGATGTGCTGCGGATAGTCGAGCAAGACCACCTCCAGTCCGAGGAGTTCGCGCACCAAGTAGGAATAAAGCATGGCGCGGTCTTCGCAATCGCTGTAGGGGTAGTAGAAAAGCTCTTCGATGAAGAAGGGCTTCTCGTAGCCGAACTGATCGGGGTCGGTCTTGTAGTCGAAGGCGGTCTGCACGAACGAAATCAGGATGTTAGCCGCTTCGGCCTCCGACTTGCCCCGGATGGCCGGCTGCAGCGCGGCGAAAAGGGCTTCCCTAACCTGCGGATTGACCGGGGCGTGGAAGTAAACCCCGTAGTCGCACTGCGGATAGCTCTGGTAGAAGGCCATCAGGCTTTCGGGCACGGGGGCGGAGACGCTGATGGTGCTCCCGGGGGTGCGATGCGGACGGGTGACGCTTTTTCCCGCAAAGAGGGGGGCTTTTTGCAAGGCCATGCCCACCGGGCGCGTGGCGCGGGAGAAATCCTTCTGACACATATAGAACCGGCAAGGCTCTGTGCCGTCGATGTAGTAGTAGGTCTGCCCGTTCACCTGGATGTAGGGACGTCCGTAGAGCTTGCTGTCGGGAGCGATGAAGAGCAACAGCTTGGCTTCGTCGCTCTTGCGGGCAATCTTGGCGCGGTAGCCGCTTTCGTTCAGTAGAAAGAGCTGCAGCAGCGTGCGTTCGTTGCTCCCGGCGGCCAGCACCCCGGAGGCCTGGCGGATGAGCTGGAAGTAGCCCCAGTCATTGAGCGAGCGCGAGGTGCGAATCTGTGAGAGTTGCTGCAGGAGCGGCCGGCTGTCGGCGCGGCAGAGCAACTCGTAGGCATCGGCAATGCTGTTCTCTTCGAGAGCGCGCAAGCGGAACACTTCCCGGAGCGAAGCACTCACCGCAAAGCTTTCACCGGCAAAGGTGAGCGAAAGCGTCGGGGCGCCGGCTTTTTCTTGCGGACGGGGCGCCGGAGGCGGCGGGGGCGGCTGCTCGCGGGGCGTTTCCCTCTGGGGGGTCTGCGGCAGAGCGGGTTCTTCCGGGCGCTCTTTGACAATCACCACGGGGCGCTTCTTCTCGGCTTCGGGTTGGGGCATTTCTGCCGGGACTACTACCTTGGGCGCGGGTTCTTCCTGCGGAGTGGTTTCCCGAATCACCACCACCGGCTTCTTGTCCGGTTTCAGAATGGCCACGGGCGCATCGTCGAAGAGAATGTCTTCGACGTCGGTGATCTGGACGGTAGGCTGTTGTTTACCCTCTTGCGTGGTGAGATCGAGGATTTCCTCGATGGGCAGACACACCGGCCCGGCCGTCGGCGGACGATCGTTGGCATCGTAGCGCACGGGCTGCTTGGGTTCGGGCTTCCGACGTTGCTCCACCGGTTTTTCGGAGTCGGCCTGCTTCCACGGCTCGCGCAAAAAGCTGATGAACTCCTGATTCTCCTTGGTGAGGAACTGTTGGAAGTCGGTCAGCTCTTCCTGCATAAATCCGGAGAGCGACCCGCCGGTTTGCTGGGCGCCGAGCGCCCAGCATACCAATGGAAGGGCCAGGGATAGACAAAGCCGTTTCATACGCTTTATTCGGCCGGTACCGGCTCTCCGATGAACTCTTTAACCTTTTCGGACAGGTCGGTCAGCTTGGCTTTCTCGGCAGCGTCCCGGGCGGCCTCTTCGCGCGCTTTGCGCGCCTGGCTTTCGTCGATAGAGAGGAAGGCGTTGAACAGTTTTTTGCCATCTTTCTCGGTTTTTACCAAGATGAAGTGCTGCTTAACCAATGCCTTGATGCGGGTGTTGACTCCGATTTCGTAGGCCGAACCAAATTTGTCAATCTCCTGGCCGGCAGCGGCGTCTTGGGCAAAGAGCGTCTTGAGTTTACCGATTACCTGCACGGCGGCACGCGAGGCGTAGTTGGAAACGCCGTTGGCTACGGCATTGTCGCGGGTCTTTTCGTTGATTCCTTCGGCCACGCCTACAATTTCGATGCGGTTCTCCGGATCTTCTTCCAGATAGGTGCGGTACTTGGTCACGGCGTAGGTAAGGGTTTGGGTGCTGGCTTGCAGCTTCCAACCCTCTTTCTCGAGTTGTTTTACCCGTTTCTTGATGTCTTTTTGCAACGCTTTGGACTGTGCCATGGCACTGCTTCCGAATCCAAATACAAGGGCGCATAGGAGCGACCAGAAAAGCATGTTCTTCTTCATAAGTTTTTCTTTTTAAGGGGTGATTATTAATGGAAGTTTGTTTGATAGGTCAGCGAAAGCCGGACGCGCTCGATGGCGCCGGTTTGCGGGTTCACCAGCGTGACGGCACCCTGCACCATGGGATGATCGGAGGCTTTGGGCGCCTGCAGGGTATATTTCCCTTGAGCGGTAGTTTTTAGCTGAATGATTCCTTTGGATTTGTAGACGGCATTGATGTCGTCGAAGACCAGCGGAACGGTAAGTCCGGGCACGTGCAGCTCCATCGCCTTCAGACCGAAGGGTAATCCGCCGCGATTGTTCAGCGTCAGGCGGATGTGCAGGTTATAGAGCGTGCGGTCGGCTACCGAATCGGTGGTAATCATAATTTTTCCTTCGGGAACCACCGAGAAGGTGGGCGCGCCGATGCCGCCGGAGGAGGGGAGCGTAATCTTCTGCTCCAACCGTTTGCCTTCGGTGAAAAGACGGGCGGTGAGCGTATTTTCCTCTTCAGCCAGGCAGTCGTCGGTGCGGAACGTGACTAAGAAGGCTCCCTCGTCGGGGCGAACCTCGAGTGCCGAGGCGCAATTGGAAGTGACGCGCGGAGTGACGGCCGAGCGGATGGGATGACCGTTTAGCAGCAGTTGCAAACGATAGGTACCCGGGCCCGTGAAGCTGCCCGTGAGCGAAAGGGCGTCGTAGAGCGCCCGGTAGCGTTCGGCCAGGGCTTTGACTTCATTCAGACGTACTTCGTCGAAAAAGTAGGCCGAAAGGCCTTCCAGCTCGGAGAGTGCCTGCCGAATTTCTTCTACAGCCTCCAACTGGTTGATTCGTTGCTCCAACTGCTTGAATTGCGCCGTTTTCTCGGCGTCGAGCGCCTCGAATGCCGCTTGCAGCTTGCGTTGCTCGGTCTCCGGGAACGGATAGAGGATGGCGTAGGTGTAGTATTCGGCATTGGTCTGTTTATCGCGCACTTTTTCCCAATACACGCCCGTAATCTTGGCCTGTGAGATGCCTTGAAGGAAAGGCAGGTTGGCCGAACGGATTTTCGAGAGTCGATCGTAGGCATCGTGCGAATCTATCTGTCCATTGCGGTTCACTTCGGAGAATTGATTGGTCTGCGACACCGATACGTGGCTGGCTACCGACTGAATGATCTGTTCGGTGACCAACGTGAGCGCTTTTTGCTGCGCTTCGCCCAGCGAAGCGGCTTCTACCGAGACCACCAGGTTGCCGTCGACGGCGGTGTTGAGCCAGGCAGGTGCCTTTTTGGCGCTGCGTTCGAGCACCTTGGTTTGGGCACCCAGCGGAGCGATGTTGCCAAAGAGAAACATCGCTACCAGGGCGAGGGTAAGGGCTATTCGTTCCATTCTACGGTGAGGTTACGGATGGTTACGGTGGTGCGGCCGATAGTTAGCTCTACATAGGCCAGCTTGGCCACGGGGTCGAACACCTTGGTCACATAGAACTCACGGGTGATGGGCACGCGCGGGGGCATCTGCACGTAGTAGCTGTTGTTTTGCATCTCGAAGCTGGTCAGTTCCGTGCCGGCATCGGTGATGCACTGCCGGAAGTGCAGCGATTCGTTAGACGTGCGGTTGGTGTCGTTATTCATCATCTCGGCCAGGATAACGATGCGTTGCATCGTGCGGTCGCCGTAGCAACGAATCACCTTGAACTGAAAGTCGGTGCGCGACACGGTGATTTGCGGGGCTTCCACCTCGGGTTGGGGAGTTTCCACGGGGGGAGGTGCCGGTGCAGGCTTCTCCACGATGACCGGCTTCTCGACCACCCGTTCGATGACGATGGTATCGGGCAACTCTTCCTGGGGAAGCTTGCCGCTGATGCTCTTAAGCAAAGCGGCCGACTGCTCGAAGCAAGGCACGGTCTCGGGAATCACCGAGAGGTAGGCAATGGCTTCGTGATACTGTTTGAGATCGGCCAGGCTTTGCGCCTTTTGCATTACCGCCGAGCAGTTGGTGGCGTAATACTCTTCAATCTTCTGTCGGGCAATGCGGATGAAGCGGGTGTAGACCGGATCGGTCGATTTCATGCTGTTGACCATCGATTTGTAGGGGTCTTCGCCCTCGAATGCGTTGCCGGTGAGTGAAACCACCGTGCTGTAATACATGCTGTTGTCTAAATAGTTGCGTACAATCAGCGTGAGTTCACCTTTGACTAAGGTGACGTTGCGCGTCAGTCCGGTGCTCTTTTTCTTGTCGGCTATTTGCAGGACAGACTCGATGACAAACGGATTGTAGGCCGATGAGGCTCCCGCACTGTTGCGGGTGACAATCTGTTCAATCTTGGTTTGTAACAGCTGCTTGACCGGGGCGCTCAGCGCTTCGTCTCCTTGAATTTCACCCACCGAGAAGTGGATGGTTTGCGCGCCGGCGGCCAGAGCGCCGAGCAGGAACGCAAGTAGTAATAGATGCTTCTTGATCATGGTTGCAATCATCTTTTGGGAGGGTTATTGAACAAGGTATTCCAGAAGTTGTCCGGACGAGAGCTTGCGCGTTACCTTGTAGCCTTTGGCCTCGAGCAATTGGTTGAGGTAACGCATAAACGCCGTGCCGGCGCGGGAAATAGGATAGGGACGTCCCGTCTGGGGATCGTAGACGGGCACCCGCATGTAGACATTGAGTCCGGTACCCGAGGCGCGCACTTCGCCGTTGCCGTTGAAGGCGTTTTCGGCCACCCATTCGGTCAGGTTTTCCTCGACCGACAATCCTTCGGTGCCGACGGCATCTCCCATGAGGTCGAGTTCGCAGTTGGCATCTACGTTGAGCACGATGTTGACCTCACGCCCGTCGGTGACCATGCTGTTGAAGGCTTGTCCGAGCTGGTTGAAGAAGTTCTCCTGTATGCCTTCGAGGGCATACTGGGTCAACTCTTTCTTGGTGGCACGGAAACGATCGCTTACCACGCTGGCATTGGCCAGCGAGAAGCCGGTCTCGCGTTCTTTGGCTTCCATCAGCACGGTGACGCTCGAGGCACCGCCGTCGAACTCCTCTTTGTCGATGCGCACGGTTACGTAGATGTCGGCACGTGCGCCGTCGACGTAGGCTTGCAGCGTGGAGCTTTTGGCATTGGAGGCCGAAGCGGTCAGCGCCCGGTTCTGCACCCGTTGATACTCGGTCTGGAAGTCGATGGTGGGAAACTTGCGCAGGTTGAACTGCTCTTTGATCAGAGAGAGCGCCAAGGGCATGGCCTCGTCGTCCATGGCTGCTTTAATCTCTTGGCTCTCGTTATCGCCGGGAGCTACGAAGGGCACCACAATCACATTGGGTTGTCGTGCCTGATAGTTGTTCTGGGCGCACAGCGGCAACGCCAGCAACATACCTAAGAAAAGGAGGTGTCTGTTCATACGCTAAAATCCGAAAGAGTCAATGTTCATACCCGATACCTTGTTCTTCAACACGTAGTAGTTGACGGTGATGTCGAACGGTTTCTTCTTCACTTTCTCGCCTTTGACTTTAGAGAGCTTGCCCATGGGACGTACGCCGCTGATGCAATCTTTGTACACCTTGGCATCGAAGAACTCCTGCAGCTTGCCGCCGCTCTTGAGTTCGGCCTGGCTCTCGCCTATGGAGATGACGGGCGGATACTCCTTGGAGAATCCCTGATAGAGCAGGGCGCGAATCACGCGCACTTCGGCATCTTCTTGTGCCAGGGCGTCGTTCTTGCCGTAGCCCAGTGTACGCAGGGTGAGCACGGCATTGCTGCCCCGTCCTTTGACTTCGAGCAGGTTGACCGAGCCACCGTAGTTCACCGGTTTCACCTTTTGTGCATAGCCTGCTGTGGCGGCGATGCAGATAAGCAGTAAAATGATACTTCTTCTCATACGTTTGTCTTTGGTTGAGTTATAGTAGCAGCAACCTGCATTGCAGGAAGCTATTGATGTCTAAGGTGGGAATGATTTCGAGGATGCGTTGCTTGCCGCTGTCGAACGAGACGACGCTGGAGTCGGCACGCACCTCCTTGACCTCGATGACCCCTACCACCTCGCTCTGTCGGCCGCTGTCGGTGTAGCGCACGTAGGAGACCTGGAACTTGTCTCCCTTGCGCACGCCCAGGTTGCTGCCGCAGGTCACGATGTAGTTGTCGCCTTCGAAGTCGATGACTCCGTAGGCCGGAATGGTGCCCAGAAAGAATCGGGTGAGCGGCTCGGTGAGCGTGGCCAGGGCGTCTTGACACGCCCGGCTGCGGTCGGGACGAATATGGGTTTGCTTGATGTCGCTCACAAACTCGCGCGAGGCAATGGCCGGAGCCGACGGGTTGCGGGCGTCGCTCACGGTAAGTTTGAGGCGGAGCACACAGCTCCATCCGGCGCCGCCCGCCTTGCGGGTGAACTGGCAGCTGGTCAGCTCACCGGAGAGGGCGTAGTCGTTTTGGCGCGTGGAGATATACTCGATACGCTCGGCTTTGGAGAGCGACATGAAGAGGCGGTCTTGGGCATCGTGGGTGAGCGAGTCGATGACGGTGCTCTCGGAGAGTTCGAAGCGTCCGCAGTCGATGGCCACCTGGTCGAGCTTGGTGCGCACGCTTTGTGCGTAGCCGTCCATCAGTTGTTGGGGGCGGAGGTTGCCTTTGGCTTGCTGCTCGGCAGCCTGACTGACCAAGGCGGGGTCGGTCACACTGATGCCTGCCAACCGCAGCACCATGCCGCGCTTGCCCTTGCTTTGAGCCGAGAGGGCAAGGGTGCACAACAACAGGATGGGGAGAATTCCGAATCGTTTCATCTGGAGGGGATACAGGGTTTTGGGGCTATTGTGCGGAGGAGATGCCATCGGAGGGTGCGCTACCTTCGGGGATGCTGTCGGTGGGCAGTTCCTCGGCCTCTTGGGCTTCGTTGGCGCGCTTGTAGGCGAGCTTCTCCTGATTGTCTTTGATTTGGCTGATCACCAGCGGGAGCACCTGTCCGGTCATGGTCAGGTTGGCGCCCGTCTTTAGCAGCTGGGGAATCTCCAGGGCGGCGGCAAATCCGAGCGACTTGAGTTCGGATACCACCGAGGGCACCTCCTTCACCACCTGGGCGGCCAGCAGGGCAATG
>JAISHB010000107.1 GCA_031262785.1 Prevotellaceae bacterium | reverse complement strand
TAGTTCACCCTTGCAGACTGGTTAAACTCTTCTTTTACACAACAAAAGTAAGACTTTAACCACGGCAACAAAACCTGCTCACTCATATAAGCAGATAAAGACACCGCAAACTTAAGGTTAACATCGGTTCACAGGACGCGTTCGCGCAACTCCGCCGGTTAACATCTGTTCACGGGACACGTTTATTCCGACCGGAGTGACGTTGGTCGGTGCACCGAACGGGGTTATTCCGTCCCGGGAGATAACATCCGGTGCACCGGACAGCCTCTCCCCCACCCGATTTATAAAAAAAAGCCTACCTTTGCAGCCTAACCAATTAAGAACTATCAGCTTATGTTTTCGGGAATTGTAGAAGCGTGCGCCCGCTTGGTGGCGCTGCGCAAAGAACAGGAAAATGTTCATTTTACCTTTAGCTGCCCGTTTGCCGGCGAGCTAAAAATCGACCAGAGCATCTCACACAACGGCGTCTGCCTCACGGTGGTCGCACTCGAAGAAGAGACCTACACCGTCACGGCCATGCGCGAAACACTGGAACGCTCCAATCTGGGCAGCTTGCAGGTGGGCGACCCGGTGAATGTGGAGCGTAGCATGCCCATAAACGGCCGCCTGGACGGGCACATTGTGCAAGGGCACGTCGACCAGACTGCCACGTGTACCGCCGTGCGCGATGCCGGGGGCAGCTACTATTTCACCTTCCGCTATCCGTTCGACCGGCAGATGGCACGACGTGGCTACCTCACGGTAGACAAAGGTTCGGTCTGCGTCAACGGGGTCAGCCTAACGGTTTGCAACCCCACGGAAGACGGCTTCGAGGTGGCCATCATCCCCTACACCTTCGAGCACACCAACTTCCACGCCATCGGCGTGGGCAGCACGGTCAACCTCGAATTCGACATCATCGGCAAGTATATCAGCCGCATCCTGCCCTACTGCTAACATCAAACCCTTTTACGCCTATGAACTTTTTGGAACTGGTGGCCGCCCGACAAAGCGACCGAGCCTATGACAACAGCCGACCGGTTGAACCGGAGAAGCTCGAACGCATCCTGGAAGCCGCCCGCTTGGCGCCTTCGGCGTGCAACGCACAACCCTGGCGGTTTGTGGTAGTGACCGATGCCGGACTGGCCGCCCGCGTGGGAAAAGCCACCGCGAGCCTGGGCATGAACAAATTTGCCCGACAGGCTCCGGTGCACATCTTGGTGGTGGAGGAGTCGGCTAACATCACTTCGATGCTCGGGGCAAAAATAAAACAGAAGTATTTCCCGCTGATGGACATCGGCATTGTGGCGGCGCATATTGCGCTCGCAGCCCAGAGTGAAGGATTGGGGTCGTGCATTCTGGGGTGGTTCGACGAAAAAACCATCAAGGAACTCACCGGCATTCCCGCCGGAAAGCGTCTGTTGCTGGATATTACCATCGGTTACTCCACCAAAGAGAAACGCCCCAAGGCGCGCAAGGCCATGGAGAAAGTCGTGAGCTATAATCGCTATTAGCGGCATCACCGGCGGCCGGCCGGACATAAAAAAACGGGGAAACGTTTCGTTTTCCCGCCACCGTGGAAGAAAAGCCCGAGGGCTTTTCTTTTGCGTCTTCGCTACTTAGCTAAACAATCTTGATTTACCTGATGAAACTAATTCAAACTATTATTGACTTCTTACCTTATACCTAAACTAAATACCTTTATTGGAATATGTTCCAAATACCATTTATTAACCATGGCGCAAAGGTAAGTAGTTTCCCGTTTGCGACAATGGATTACGTCCCCCGAAATCTGCTTTATAACATATTTTAGAGATCGCCCGCCCCAAAAAAGAGACCCTTGGAAGCAGCGCCGGAGCAACCGCTTCCAAGGGAATCCACTAAATATCCTATACCGGAGAGCGGAACTTGTTCCGTTCCGGGAAGTCTCAGCCTTGCTTGGCTTCGGCTATCCAGGCCAATGCCTCCTTGCACTTGGCGGTGATGCTCTCCCAGTTTCCGGCTTCAATCACCTCTTTGGGAAAGAGTTTCGATCCCATGCCCACGCAGAACACGCCGGCCTTCATCCACGAAGAAAGGTTCTCCCGGGTGGGTTCGACGCCGCCGGTGACCATGAGCTTCGACCAGGGCATGGGGGCTAACATCCCCTTGACCATCTTCCCTCCCAAGACATCGCCCGGGAACAGTTTGCATACATCGCATCCCAGTTCCTGGGCAAAGCCGACCTCGCTAACCGAGCCACACCCGGGGGCGTAGGGCACTAACCGGCGGTTGCATATCTTCGCTATCTCGGGATTGAAGAGCGGACCCACCACGAAATTGGCGCCCAGCTGAAGATAGAGGGCTGCCGTACCGGGGTCTACCACCGTCCCGACGCCCAGTGCCATCTGCGGACAGGCTTGGGCGGCAAATTTTACCACCTGGCCAAATACTTCGTGCGCGAAATCCCCCCGATTGGTGAACTCAAAGGCACGTACGCCGCCGTCGTAGCAAGCTTTTACCACTTGCTTGACTATTTCGGCATCTTTGTGGTAGAACACCGGCACCATGCCCGTGCTACCCATCTTTTGCAAAACTGCTATTTTATCAAATCTTGCCACGTTCGTAATTGCTATAAATGAAACGATCCAAAAAGGATACTATCGCTGCACACGGCCGCTGGCATCCCCGCCGGCCAATGCTTCCACCTCTTCGAGCGATACCAGGTTAAAGTCGCCGTTGATGGTGTGTTTGAGTGCCGAGGCGGCTACTGCAAACTCGAGGGCTTCACCCTGATTGGGTTTGGTAAGCAAGCCGTGAATGATGCCGCCGGAGAAGGAATCGCCACCCCCTACGCGGTCGATGATCGGATTGATGTCGTAGCGCTTCGATTCATAGAAGGTCTCACCGTTATAAATCATCGCCTTCCAACCATTATGGGTGGCCGAGAACGATTCGCGCAACGTGGAGATGACATACTTGAAACCGAACTCTTTGGCCATGGCGCGGAAGATTCCTTTATAGCCTTCGGCATCGGTCTTGCCACCTTCTACATCGGCCTCGGGTTTGAAACCAAGGCAAAGCTCGGCGTCTTCTTCGTTGCCGATGCAAACATCGACATACTGCATCAAGGGCTTCATGATAGATTGCGCCTTCTCTTTCGTCCAGAGTTTCTTGCGGAAATTCAAATCGACCGACACCGTCACTCCGTTGCGCTTGGCAGCCTCACAGGCCAGACGGGTCAGCTCGGCCGCTTTGTCGGAAATGGCCGGCGTGATGCCCGACCAATGAAACCAATCGGCGCCTTTCATAACGGCATCAAAATCGAAATCGGATGCATTCGCCTCGGCTATGGCCGAGTAGGAACGGTCGTAAATCACCTTGCTGGGACGCATCGAGGCGCCACTTTCGAGGTAGTAAATACCCACGCGATCGCCGCCGCGGGCAATAAAATCGGTCTTAACGCCATACTTGCGCAAGGCATTGACGGCCGACTGGCCTATCTCATGCTTGGGCAACTTCGTCACAAAGTAAGCAACATGCCCGTAGTTGGCGCAACTAACCGCTACGTTAGCTTCACCACCACCATACACTACATCGAAACTATCCGATTGCACGAAGCGGGTATTCCCGGGCGTGGACAATCGCAACATGATTTCGCCTAATGTAACTACTTTCTTTCTCATATTCTTTTTCGTTTATTATATGGATGAGTAACTGGATATTATCCTTTCCGTGTGCGGGCACAAAGATACTACAATTTTCGTGATTGCAATAAATGTTATATATTTGTGTCGAAAATAGATTCGTTGCGTGTGCGAACACACACGCCCCTTTATAAACAGTAACAACAATGAATTCTCCTGAAAGAATACGTATCAAAGACATTGCCCGCATGGCTTCGGTTTCGGTAGGAACTGTCGACCGTGTGATTCACGGCCGCACGGGTGTTTCCGAGTCGAGCCGGCAACGGGTAGAAGAGATTTTGCAGCGATTAGATTACCAGCCCAACATGTATGCAAGCGCATTGGCCTCGAACAAGCGCTACACCTTCATCAGCCTGCTTCCCCAGCACGAAGAGGGAGAGTATTGGACGGCCATCGAGAACGGCATCAGCAATGCCCTGGCTGCCTATTCCGATTTCAATATCTCCGTGCATCCCATCTATTACGATCCCTACAACTATCACTCTTTTGCCCAGGCATCGCAGGAGGTGCTCACCGAGAAACCCGACGGTGTGTTGTTCGCCCCCACGATTCCCCGTTACACCCGCCCGTTCACCCGGGCGTTGAGCGAACGCTCCACACCTTATATATATATAGACTCCAACATCCAAGATCAGCCGGCGCTCTCTTTCTTCGGACAGCACTCACACCAAAGCGGCCGTTTCGCCGCCCGCATGCTTATGCTGCTCGCCGCAGGGGAAGAAGAGGTGGTTATCTTCCGCAAGATAAACGAAGGAGTGGTCGGCTCCAATCAGCAGGAGCGCCGCGAAGTGGGATTCAGAGAATATATGCAGCAGTATCATCCCGCCTGTAAAATCCGCGAGCTGGATCTTCACGCCAAGCAGCTCAACGACGATGCCCAAATGCTCGACGCCTTCTTTGCCCAATACCCGCAGGTGGCCAACGGAATTACATTCAACTCCAAGGCATACATCATCGGGGAATATCTGCAGCAACGTTCCCGGGCGTTCAACCTGATCGGATACGACTTGTTGGCGCGCAACGTAGCCTGCCTCAGTCAAGGAGGAGTCACGTTTCTGATTGCCCAACAACCCCAACTGCAAGGATTCAACGGCATCAAAGCGCTGTGCGACCACCTCATCTTAAAAAAAGAGGTTTCGCCCGTCAATTTCATGCCCATCGACCTGCTCACCAAAGAGAATATCGACTTTTACTCAAACAGATAATCATAGCACTCAAAAAGAGATGAAAACCAAGTACCTCAAAATTAATGCGGACGACAACGTAGCAGTTGCCATCGTTCCGCTCTCCAAAGGAGAAACCATCCTCGTTGACGGCCGGCAAATCACCTTGAACGAGCCGATACCGGCCGGGCACAAATTTGCCCTCAAGGATTTCGCCCCGGGTGAAAACATCGTCAAATACGGCTATCCGATAGGCCATGCACGCACCGCCTGCAAGGCGGGCGACTGGATGAACGAAGAAAACATCCAAACCAACTTGTCGGGACTGCTGGATTACACCTACCGTCCCACCTCAGTGACGCTCGACATCCCCCGGAGCAACCTCACCTTCAAAGGCTATCGGCGCAAGAACGGCGATGTGGGCATCCGCAACGAAATCTGGATCATCCCCACCGTGGGATGTGTCAACGGCATCATCGGCCAATTGGCCGAAGGACTGCGCCGCGAGACCGGAGGCAAAGGCGTAGACGACATCCGCGCCTATCCGCACAACTACGGCTGCTCGCAATTGGGCGACGACCACGAGAACACCCGTAAGATACTCCGCGATATGGTCTTGCACCCCAATGCCGGCGGCGTGCTGGTAGTCGGACTGGGTTGCGAGAACAACCAGCCCGATCAGTTCAAGGAGTTCTTGGGAGAGTATGACCAGAGCCGCGTGCGCTTCATGGTCACCCAAAAAGTGAGCGATGAATACGAAGAGGGCATGAAGCTGCTCCGTGAATTGTATGAGCAGGCTTGCGAAGACCAGCGGGAGGAAGTGCCCGTGGGCGAGTTGCGCGTAGGGTTGAAGTGCGGAGGCTCGGACGGTTTCTCGGGCATCACAGCCAATCCGTTGCTCGGACGCTTCTCCGACTTCCTCATTGCACAAGGAGGCACGAGCGTACTCACCGAAGTGCCCGAAATGTTCGGCGCCGAAACCATCCTAATGAATCGTTGCCACAACGAAGAGCTGTTTCACCAAACCGTGAAGCTGATCAACGACTTCAAGGAGTATTTCCTCTCGCACGGCGAGCCGGTGGGTGAAAATCCCTCGCCGGGAAACAAAGCCGGCGGCATCTCCACGCTCGAAGACAAAGCCCTGGGATGCACCCAAAAGTGCGGCAAGAGCTACGTAGAAGGAGTCCTTCCCTACGGCGAGCGGTTGAAGGTGAAAGGATTGAATCTGCTCTCCGCCCCCGGCAACGACCTGGTGGCATCCACGGCGCTCGCCGCGTGCGGATGCCACATCGTGCTCTTCACCACCGGACGGGGCACTCCTTTCGGAACCTTCGTACCCACCCTCAAGGTATCCACCAACTCCACCCTGGCCGCCAACAAACCCGGATGGATTGATTTCAACGCCGGCGTCATCCTGGAAGACGAACCCATGGATAAAACGTGCGAGCGCTTCACCGACTATATCATTGAGGTGGCGAGCGGTCAGCCGGTAAACAACGAGAAGAAGGGATACAAAGAGATTGCGATCTTTAAAACGGGTGTGACGCTTTAGGGGCGGCACACTCTCTTACCGCATCGGAGCGACAGCTTAGAAAAAGGAGGATGTGTCAAAACGTTGCAGTCTCCGTTTAAAGGGCGGAAACCCCGCAAGGGGTTTACTCTTCGTAACCGTGGGCGTAACCCACGGTAGCGCATCGCTCTCCCCTCTCTACAACCCCCACGGGGTTGAACATCGGGCAGATACCGCAAAAGATGTTATTGAACCCGCTTCGGGGTTCTGCTGCTGATGACGTGGATGATACACCGCCGGTATTCTATGTTTCCGACCAACCTTTTTCTCAATTATTTTATGCGCTATGCACAATATCTTTTTGTTGAGTACATATATTCTTCCTGATATAACTGCTTATACTTTACTAAG
>JAISHB010000071.1 GCA_031262785.1 Prevotellaceae bacterium | reverse complement strand
GGAATCAGTCATCTCTTCTGTTCGCACGGTACGGCCGATCTCTACAATCCCAAGGCTATTCAGGCCACCATGGGTAGCTTGGCGCGCGTGCAGGTGCACTATGTGGATTTGCCGGAACTGATAAGAAAGGCGCAAGTTGATGTCCCCGGTTCGTTGGGCGCGCCGGTGTACGGCACCTTCCTCGACGGGGAGAACCTCTATACGCATCCACTCTCGGCCGTCGGCCTGCTTGTGATGGGCAACGAGGGAAAGGGTATCAGTGGCAGCGTGGAGCAACTGATTCATCACCGCCTGTTCATTCCTAGTTATCCCGTCGGGCACGAAACGGGCGAATCGCTCAATGTAGCCGTGGCCACTGCCGTGGTGTGTGCCGAATTCCGCAGAAGAACTTGTGGATAACAGTTAGTACCTGTACTCCCGAACTCGGAAGATTTGTATGAGAGGAATGGTGAGGGGAATGGAATGTCGGTAGGTTGTCTACTCGGCGCTCTTTAGCTCTTGCCTATCGGCGTTGGATTTGAGCAGGGGAATTCTTCGTTCTGGTTGGTTTTTTGGGGCGGGGGTTGTTTCTTTCTTAACGACCGGTAGGGAGTCGGCTGGGATTATTTGGGTACTGTCGGTCGGGGTGCTACTCTTTTCGGGGACGTGGTAGCGCACGAGCGAGATGGTATCGGTCATTAGCAGGCGAATCTTGTCGGCCGGCGGGGAGGCATAGTAGATGAAGCCGCGTACTTCTTTGATTTCGCCCAGTGTGTCGGAGGTCAGGGTGATCCGTTCCATGCCGGGACGATAGACGCGTAGCAGACTGTCCACCAAATTATCGTTCTGATAGACCAACTGCATGGCCATTACGGGAGCGTAGGCCGAGTCGGGTACCCCGTTGGGGAAACGAAAGCGTACACTCCAGCGTAATGTGTCGGTGGGGTGAAAATTACTGTCGGAGGGAAAGGAGAAGGCTACGGTGTTATTGAGCCGCATACCGGTGATGCGCTGGATGCGTTGCCACGACCAGATGTCCACACTGTCTCCCGGTAGGCTGCCGAGTGCCTTCCCGTCGCGCATAGCCAGTTGTTTGTTGATGGCATCGCGGGTAGATTTCAGCTGCTTGTTAACGTTGACGTAGAGTGCTGCCATCACATCCGGATGGCGGGAATACCACACCATTGAACTGTCGAAGTCGGCCCTGGTGATGCCGTGCTTGTGAAAGACATAATCGGCGTAGAGCACCTTTTTATAGTTATCGTCTACGCCCAGTTCGTCGGCCATGGCTTTGGCGATGTGATAGTCGTATAACACCTGCTCCATGGCCGCATCGGAGAGCACAGTGCGCGGACGTTCCACTTTGCAGGCTGCAGGCATACAAAGCAACAGCACAAGGAAGTAACGGATTATGCGGGGGGGCCTTTCGGTCATGCTTTTCCCTTGGCGTGATGATAGGTGCTGTTCAGGTATTTGCCGTAGAAGAGCAGTAAAGCAATCATTCCGCAGCTGATGGAGGCATCGGCCACGTTGAATATCGGACTGAAGAAGATAAAATGATCGCCTCCCACAAAAGGCATCCATGCCGGCCAGTTAAACTCAAACAGGGGGAAGTAGAACATATCCACCACCTTACCGTAGAGCAAGGGGGCATATCCCCCGCCTTCGGGCAGGAAGGTGGCTACTCCGCTTTGAGGAACGGGCAAACTTTCACCAAACAGCACTCCGTAGAATACACTGTCGATGATGTTACCCAGGGCGCCAGCCAGAATCAGTGCCACGCACACGATAAAGCCGGTTCTCAATCTTTGCTTGATGATTTTCACCAGATACCATAGAATCAGCGTAACGGCTCCCAAGCGGAACAGGGTGAGAAACAGTTTTCCCATAATCTCCATACCGAAGGCCATGCCGGAGTTTTCGGTAAAAAGTATTTGGAACCAGTCGGTTACGTGTATCCACTGGCGCAGATACATATTGGTCTTGACCAGCACCTTAACCACTTGGTCTACCATCAATACCGCGATGATGACCATCAACGCGATTCGTCCTTTGGTGAAGAGTTGGTTCATTCGCTACTTCTTGCCGTTGTTTTTGGCTTCGATGCTCAGCGTGGCATGAGGCACGGCACGCAGGCGTTCGACCGGAATCAGTTTGCCTGTTTCGCGGCAAATGCCGTAGGTCTTGTTCTCGATGCGGATGAGGGCGGCCTGCAGGGCTTGGATAAACTTCATCTGTCGTTGCGCCAGACGGGTGGTTTCTTCCTTCGACAGGGTGTTTGCTCCTTCTTCAAGCACTTTGTAGGTGGGTGAAGTGTCGTCGGTGTCGTTGCTGTCGGCTCCGTTTAAGGAGGCTTTCAGCAATTCGTAATCACGTTGTGCCAATTCTAATTTTTCCAGAATGATTGCGCGAAATTCTTCTAACTCCGCATCGGAGTATCTTGTTTTTTCTGCCATAACTTAAAGTGTTAATAGGGTGGGTGTTAGTTTATTATTCTGCTTTTAGTTTACGTTCAATGAGCACTTGCAAGGGGATGTCGTCGATGACGATCTCGGTTCCTCCCGTGACCTCTTCAGAGAAGGTGGGCGGCACCTCGGAAAGAATCTGTGTGCAGATATACTCGGCATGATTCTTCAGGGCGGGTGTAACGATGGGATGATCGGATATCACCAATTGGGTGAGGGTGTCGGTTATTTCGAAGCCATGCTGCTTGCGCAGGTTTTGGATGCGGTTGACAAACTCGCGGGCAATGCCTTCGCCGCGAAGTTCTTCCGTAATGGTCACTTCCAGGGCTACCGTTAGATTTCCTTCGTTGGTCACGAGCCAGCCGGGGATATCTTCACTTACTATTTCCACATCGGCGGCTTCTACCACCACGGTATTTCCTTCGGCCGTCTGCAGCGGGTATGAACCGGTACGTTCCAACTGGGTGATAGCCTCTTGCGACAGGGCGGTTACCAAGGCGGCCACCTCTTTCATCTGTTTGCCGAACTTGGGCCCCATCTTCCGGAAATCACACTTCACCCGTTTGACCAGCATGCCGGCTGTGGCCTCTACGAAGTCGATGTTTTTGACGTTTACCTCGCTCATGATAAGCGGTTTAACCGCTTCAATATGGGCACGTTGTGCCTGGTCGAACACCGGTATCATAATTTGCTGCAGCGGTTGGCGTACTTTGATGTTCACCTTTCGCCGAAGTGCCAACACCATCGAGGTGATGTCCTGTGCCAGTTGCATACGCAGCTCCAAGGGTTTGTCGACCAATTCCTGATGATACTCGGGAAAGCGGGCGAGGTGTACGGAAACGTGTTGTTCGCGTCCGGTCACCGCCAGCAGGTCTGTATAGAGTTTGTCGGCATAGAACGGGGCAATGGGTGCCATCAGCTTGGAGATGGTCTCGAGGCAGACATAGAGCGTTTGATAGGCCGACAGCTTGTCTGTGGTCATTCCTCCGCCCCAAAAGCGTTTACGATTTAACCGTACATACCAGTTCGAGAGGCTGTCGTTGACGAAATCGGAAATGAGACGACCGGCTTTGGTGGGTTCGTAGTCGTTATAGCAAGCGTCCGTCTCTTTTACAAGGGTGTTGAGAAGCGACAATATCCAGCGGTCTATTTCGGGGCGTTCGTCGGCGGGAAGATCGGCTTCCCGGTAAGTAAATCCGTCTACATTGGCATAGAGGGCGAAAAAAGAGTAGGTGTTGTAAAGCGTGCCGAAGAACTTCCGGCGCACCTCTTCGATACCTTCGACATCGAACTTCAGGTTGTCCCACGGCGATGCATTGGTAATCATGTACCAGCGCAGGGGATCCGATCCGTAACGGGCAATGGTGGAGAACGGATCTACCGCATTGCCCAACCGTTTCGACATTTTATTGCCGTTTTTGTCGAGCACCAATCCGTTGGATACCACGGCTTTGTATGCCACACTGTCGAACACCATGGCGGCAATGGCATGCAGGGTGAAGAACCAGCCGCGTGTTTGGTCAACCCCTTCGGCAATGAAATCGGCGGGATAGGCGCGATGGCTATCCATGAGTTCGCGGTTCTCGAACGGATAGTGGATTTGCGCATAGGGCATGGATCCCGAATCGAACCACACATCAATCAGATCGGTTTCGCGTCGCATGGGTTTGCCCGTGGGGGATACCAAAATAAGGTCGTCGACATAGGGGCGGTGCAGATCTATCTTATCGTAGTTCTCGTCGGTGTAGATGCCGGGAACAAAGCCGCTCTTTTTGTAGGGGTTGGCATCCATCATGCCGGCGGCCACGGCTTTCTCTATTTCGTTGTAGAGTTCTTCGACCGATTCGATGCAGATCTCTTCGTTGTTGTCGTCGGTGCGCCAGATGGGCAGCGGGGTTCCCCAATAGCGCGACCGGCTCAGGTTCCAGTCGTTGAGGTTTTCAAGCCATTTGCCAAAACGTCCGGTGCCGGTGCTTTCGGGTTTCCAATAGATGGTTTTGTTCAGTTCCATCATGCGTTCCTTGCAGGCGGTCGAGCGGATAAACCAACTGTCGAGCGGATAGTAAAGAACGGGTTTGTCGGTGCGCCAGCAGTGGGGATAGTCGTGCACCTGTTTCTCTATTCTGAACGCCTGGTTGTGCTCTTTGAGCATCATGCAAAGGCTGATGTCGAGGGTTTCGTCCTTATCGGTAAGCGTGCTGTCGTAATCGTTCTTCACGAAACGTCCGGCATAAGGTTTATAGAGCGTCTCATTCATCCGTTCTTTGACGAACGATTCGTCCAGCTGGT
>JAISHB010000070.1 GCA_031262785.1 Prevotellaceae bacterium | reverse complement strand
ATTTGCGCGGTATATTCACTGGTGCGTTGAATAGCCAACGCCGCATCCACTTCGTCGAGCGCCGCTTTGAGCGCCGCCAACAGCTTGGCTGCTTTCTGGGAAACCATTTTGTTGGCCATCGCCAACAGATAGATACTCATTAAAAAATTGAAGTAAGCTCCCCTGTTGAGTTTGGAAAGGGGAAGAGTGAAAAACTTTTTCATCTTTTTTTATAATTTAAAACCTGTAATCTTGTCGAAAAAGAAAAAGCAAGTGTGCCGGGCCGGCTTCTTCTTCATCGGTTGTCTTCTCATCAACAACGCAAACCCGAAAAAGGTTGCGACTCCCGGCAAAAAAAATGCAAACATCGCGTCGGAGCCGTTTTTTAATGTCACGGAGTGCTGCGGGACGAGGGCGGAGCCATTTTCTAACCTCAACGAGTGCTGCAAAACGTCGTCGGAGCTGTTTTTCGACGTCAACGAGTGCTGCAAAACGTCGTTGGAGCTGTTTTTCAACGTCAACGAGTGCTGTAAAACATCGTTGGAGCTGTTTTTCAGTGTCACACAGTGCTGCAAAACATCGTTGGAGCCGTTTTTCAGTGTCACACAGTACTGAAAAACGTTGTCGGAGCCGTTTCCGGCGTCACACAGTGCTACGCGACATTGTCGGAGCCGTTTTTCGGTGTCACACAGCGCTACGCAATATCGTCGGAGCCGTTTTTCAATCCCATTTTCTCGTGAGTGACCCCTGCGGAGCAACGAACCGGAGTCGCTCTCCGGTTCGGGCTGTTGTCGGCATTCATTTTTGGTATTCCTGCTTGCCGGGTAAGACCGTCGGCACCCGTTTTTAGTACAAAAAAAGAAAATAGTTAGAGATTTTCATCATCTTCTAAAAAAAAGTTATTAGTTTTGTCCCCGCAATAAAATAAGGCTTTTATTTCGTCATCCTAAAATTATTGATTCAACATAACATTTATCCAATGAGAAGAACTTTGTACCATGTGTGGGCTGTGGCTTGTGTATCACTCCTGTTTGCCTCTTGCACCTCGAGCAAGAAAGTAGCCTACCTCCAAACCCTGACTGATGAACTTCCCCCGGCAGCGGCCGGTTACGAAGCACGCATCATGCCTAAAGACCTGCTCACCATCACCGTGGTTTGCTCCGACCCCATTGCCGCACAGCCCTTCAACCTGGTGGTTCCCAATTCGGAATCGTCGGTGGCACGCGGAACCACCTATTCCCAACCCGTCCTGCAAAACTATTTGGTCAACAACAACGGAGAGATCGACTTTCCGGTGGTCGGCGTCCTCAAAATAGGCGGAATGAGCACGCAGGAGGTGACCAACATGATTGTAGATAAATTAAGCCCCTATTTGAAAGAGCGCCCCATCGTCACCATCCGGCTGATCAACTACCGCGTCTCGGTCATCGGCGAGGTTACGCGCCCGGGCACCTTCACCATCAACAACGAGCAGGTTTCCCTCTTCGAGGCACTGGCCATGGCCGGCGACATGACCATCTACGGCCGGCGCGACAACGTTCGCATCATCCGCAACGAAAACGGCGTCGAGCGCATCATCACGCTGAACGCCAACGACAAGAACATCATCTTCTCACCCGATTTCTACCTCAAACAAAACGACGTGGTCTACGTCGAACCCAACCGCGCCAAGCGGCAGAGCGCCGACATCGGAACCTCCACCAACCTGATCATCTCGATCACCTCCATCCTGATTTCCATTGCCGGATTGATGGTTAATATTTTAAGATAACCCCTTCCCCATCACTGCATTGATAACTGAAAAATGAATATGGACAAGCAGCTTATAGAAAACGAGCAAGGACAAGAGACCATTGATTTACTGGAAGTGTTTTACAAATTAGCGGCACACTGGAAATGGTTCTTGATCGCTACAATAGTAGCCCTGCTCGGCGCTTACCTCTATGTACGCTTCAGCACGCCCGTCTACCAGGCTACCGCTTCCATTGTGGTTAAAGACACCGAAGGAGGCGCCGGCAAAGATTTCGACCAACTGTTCGAAAGCATGGGCGCCGGCTCGCTCCTGCCCAACGACGCCCGCATCGAAGACGAAATGGAAATCCTCCAGTCGCGCTCCATCCTCACCGAGGTGGTCAACAACATGGTCTTGCACACGGCCTATTTCCAAACCGACGGGCTGTTCGAGAAACAACTCTTCGCCCCGCCCATCAAAGCGGTGCTCGATGCCGAGTCGATGGACACCCTGCGCGGCACCCTGCAAATGGAGATCAAATTAGACGACGGGCGCTACAAGGTAGAGAGCCGCTTGGACGACGAGACCCTGACCACCGACTTTGCCGACTTCCCCGCCTTCTTCAAAACACCGGCCGGATGGTGCACCATCTACCTGCAACCCGAGGCCAAACTCACCAGCTCGATGCGCGTGCTCATCTCGCGTCCCTCGGACGTAGCCCGCGGCTACAGCCGGAACCTGTCGGTCTCCACCACCACCAAGAAGACCTCCATCATCAACCTCACCTACAAGGACAGCAATAAACGGCGCGCCAAAGAGTTTCTGGCCGAGCTGATCAAGGTGTATAACGACGAGGCCATCGGCGACAAAAACAAGGTCACGGGCAACACGCTGCGTTTCCTCGAAGACCGGTTGGACAGCATCAGCCACGAACTGGGATTTGTAGAACGCCGCATCGAACAGTATAAAGAGAATCAAAACCTGAGTGATTTGAAGGTGAACATGGGACTGGACCTGACCACCAACAACGAGTATGAAAAGCAATTGCTCGAGGTGGAGACGCAGCTGAACATGACCACCTACATCTACAACTTCCTGATGGACCAGAAAAACCAGTTCAGCCTGGCGCCCATCAACACCGGCGTTGCCGACACCGAGCTGTCGGCCATCATCGGCGAATATAATAAAGAGGTGTTGGAACGCGAACGGCTGCTGCACACGGTCAAAGCAGACAACCCCGCCATGGTCAACCAAAACATCAAGGTGGAGGCGCTGCGCCGCAACGTGCTCAGCTCGGTGACCAGCGTGAAAGACGGGCTGAACATCTCGCGTGAGAACCTGGTACGCAAAACGCGCTACTTCAACTCACGCATCGGCAACATCCCCAAGCAAGAACGCGAGTTTAACAACATAGACCGCCAGCAACAAATCAAGGCCAGCCTCTATTTGATGCTGCTCGAGAAGCGCGAACAGGCCGCCATCTCACTGGCTGCCACCATGGACAAGGCGCGCATCATCGACGCCCCGCTCACGGCCGACATTCCGGTGGCACCCCGCCGCATGCTCATCTATGCGGGCACCTTGCTGCTGCTCTGGCTGCTCACCGCCGCCTACATCCTGTTCGGCAAGATGTTTAACACCAAGATTATCAGCCTCTCGGAGGTGGAGAACACCCAAATCCCCGTGATGGGCGTCATCCCCATCGAAGAGGAGGGCCTGGGCGTGGCCGAAGGGCAGAACGGCTTCATCGAAGAGTCGTTCCGGCGCCTGCGCACCAACCTACGCTTCATGACCGACGGCGGCGACAAGAAGAGCATCTTGGTCACCTCCACCACCAGTGGCGAAGGCAAGAGCTATGTGAGCATCAACCTGGCCATGACCCTGGCACTGCTGGGCAAGAAGGTGTTGTTGGTGGGATTGGACGTGCGCAAGCCCCGCCTGTCCTCGCATTTCCACTTAGACAACTCGGTGGGTATGACCAGCTACCTGTCCGGCACCCAGACCGAACTGGAAAAAGTGATCCAACCCTCGGGCGTCAACCCCCAGCTCTTCGTAACCGTGGCCGGCCCTGTTCCGCCCAATCCGGCGGAGCTGTTGGAACGCAGCCGGCTGGAGGATGCCTTTGCCTATTTCCGCCAGCAGTTCGACTACATTGTGGTAGACTCCGCACCCGTGGGCTTGGTCAGCGACACCATCACGCTGAGCAGAGTCACCGACTTCACCCTGTTTGTGTGCCGCATCAACTACAGCCAAAAAGGCGCGTTGATGGACATCAAAGAGTACAAGCAATCGGGACAATTGGGCAACGTCGCCCTGGTGGTCAACGGCGGCAACCTGGCCGAGAAGAAGTATGGCTACGGCTATAAATACGGCTACCGCTACAACTACTCCTCCTACAAAGACACCTACGGAGGCGAATCGGGACAGAAGAAAGGCAAGAAGAGAAGCTCCGCAAAGGCCAAGGCCTAAAGAGACAGCTTCAGGACAGGTTCCTTTTACCCCTAAATCCCCTAAAGGGGACTTAGTTACTACCGCTCTTGAGTAGTATCTAAGTCCCCTTTAGGGGATTTAGGGGGGAAGCGACGACGATTAAAACCAGCGTCTTCTCTTGGAAGGCTTGGAAGAAGACTCCTGCCCGTCGGCGATGCCCTCACCGCTCCACGGTTTAAAGGGGTCTCCACTTTGTATCATCTGGTATATCACACCCCAGTCGGGAAGACCGCCCAGGTTGCGATCGTCGATGAACAGATCTACCTTTAGTTTGCGCGAGAAGCTCTCGTCGGTAGATTTCTCTTCGGGGTAGTCGCAGTTTGCGCAATAAAACTCCACGCCCCGCTCCCGGCACCACGCTACGGCTTCGTCCAACAGGTCGCCTTCACGCACCGACCACAAGATGAGCCGATGTCCCTCTTTGAGTAATAGTTTCAACGTATCGGTGGCAAAAGGAATTTCTTGTCCGATATGAGGATACCGATGTTCCACGATGGTTCCGTCAAAATCAATAGCGATTGTCATTGTTGTCTTATCTTAAATTTGCCACAAAGATAGCAATCTTACGGGGTTCGCTATGCAAAAAGTATTACTTTTGCACCATGAAGATAAGATTTATGAGCTTGGCAAGTGGCAGCAGCGGCAATTGCTACTACATCGGATGCGAAGCATACGGTATCCTCATCGACGCAGGCATTGCCGCCCGCACCATCAAAAAAAGACTCAAAGAGGTGGGCATTGGCATGGAAACCATCCGTGCCGTATTCATCACCCACGACCACACCGACCATATCAAATCGGTCAGTGCACTGGGCGAACAGCTTCACATCCCCATCTACTCCACCGCCCTTGTCCACGAAGGCATCAACCGCAACCACTGCATCACCGAAAAGCTCTCTTCTTCGGTGCGCATCCTCGAAAAAGGCACCGTCCTGCAGCTCGGGGAGTTCCGCATCGAAGCCTTCGAGGTACCGCACGACGGAAGCGACAACGTGGGCTATTGCATCCAGGCCGACGGTAAGGTATTTTCCTTCCTGACCGATCTGGGAGAAATCACGCCCACCGCCGCTGCCTTCATCCGCAAAGCCAACTACCTGATTCTCGAAGCCAACTACGACGAAGAGATGCTCCGCATGGGACGCTATCCGCAATACCTGAAAGAACGCATCGACGGACCCAACGGCCATCTGAGCAACCGCGCCACCGCCGGGTTCCTGGCCGAGCACATCACCGATACCCTCCGGCAGGTCTGGCTCTGTCACCTGAGTCACGACAACAACCATCCCGAACTGGCCTGCAAAACCGTGGAGACCAAGCTCCTGGAGCGCGGCATCCGGGTAGGTAAAGAGGTGCAGCTTTGCGCACTCAAGCGAAGCGTCCCCTCGGAATTGTATGAGTTTGAATAAAAGATACCAGACAAAATCCCTATCTTTGCGCCCAATTATGAGACACTTACCGCTTTTCATAACGTTATACTTTCTCTTCTTCTTGGGCGTAGATGTCGCACAAGCGCAAGACCGTCTTCCTATGGGAGGCAACAGAGACCGTTTTGGCAATCAGGTAGACCCCTCTACGCAACCCGACTCGTTAGATAACCACACCGACGTACAAAGTCTCCCCCCCAAACTCTATATGTGGAAGCTGAGCGAAACGTTGGGCAACCGCACCCTTGTTCCGGCCGACACGGCCAACCTCAATTTCCAAAACAGCAACTTGGTCGACGGCATGAGGGGGGAGTATAACTTCCTGGGCAACCTGGGTTCACCCCGTCTTTCGCGCATCTTCTTCGAGCGCAACGCCCGCGTGGGGAGTATCTTTCTCGAACCGCTCCGCAGCTTCTACTTCACCCCCGAAGATTTCTATTTCACCAATAGCAACGTGCCCTACACCAACCTCTCCTACCACAAGGGAGGCGACAAACTCACCGGTGAAGAGCGCTTCAAATCCTATTTCTCGGTCAACGCCAACAAACGACTGGCCTTCGGCTTCAACATCGACTACCTCTACGGGCGCGGCTCCTACGCCAACCAGTCGACGGCGCATTTCAATGCCGGCATCTTCGCCAGCTACATCGGGCAGCGCTATCAAATGCAGGCGCTCTACAACAACTTTGTGATGAAGATGAATGAGAACGGCGGCATCACCGACGACCGCTACATCACCCGCCCCGAAGACATGGCCGAGGGGCACAAAGAGTATGAGTCGTCCAACATCCCCGTCCGCCTGTCGCAAACCACCAACCGCAACAAGCAGTTCTTTGTCTATCTCACGCACCGCTACCGGTTGGGCTTCCACCGCACCACCGACAGTCGCGGCAATCCGGTGGCCGCTCCCAAAAAAGTGCAGCCGCAGGCTCCCTCCGAGCCGGCTGCCGCCGACTCGCTCGTGCACCCGGCCGACTCGGTAGGCGCAGAGCGGTTGGCCTTACAGAATGACACGTTACCCTCGGCCGCGCCCGACCCCCTCATGGGCATGCGCCCCGAAGAGGCCGACACCCTCATCGAAGAGTTCGTGCCGGTGACCAGCTTCATCCACACCCTCAAGATTGAACGTTCGCGCCACAGCTACCAGTCGCTTCAAGAGCCGCAGGACATGTATGCCGACAACTATTTCGAGTTGCCCTACAGCCGCGACTCCACCTACTCGTTCAGCGTGAAGAATGTGTTGGGCATCGCGCTGCTCGAAGGCTTTAACAAATATGCCAAGGCGGGCTTGACCGCCTACATTTCGCATAAATACAGCCGGTATGAACTGATGGCGCTCGATCGCCGCAGCATCGACCGCTACACCGAGCAAGAAGTGTTCGTGGGCGGCGAGTTGGCCAAACGGCAAGGCAAGACGTTGCACTATACGCTCGAAGGAGAGATAGGCACGATGGGAAAAGCCCTCGGCCAGTTCGAGGTGAAGGCACATGCCGACCTCAATTTCCGGCTGTGGAAAGACACGGTGAACGTGCGGCTGCGCGGAGCCATCACCAACACGCTCCCCTCGTTCTACCTCCGCCACTACCACTCCAACCATTTCTTCTGGGACAACGAGCAGATGCAAAAGGAGTTTCGCACCCGCTTAGAAGGCGAACTCAACATCGACCGCTGGAACACCAACCTGCGCGCCGGCGTGGAGAACGTCAAGCACTACACCTATTTCGGCACCTCCGCCCTGCCCGAGCAACACAGCGGCAACATCCAAGTGCTCTCGGCTACGCTCAGGCAAGACTTCCGCCTGGGCATCCTGCATTTAGACAGCGAAGTAGCCCTGCAGCAATCGAGCAACCAAACCGTGCTGCCCCTGCCGAGCCTCTCGCTCTACTCCAACTTCTACCTGCTGGCCAAGCTGGCCAAGAAGGTGCTGACCGTGCAGTTGGGTGCCGACGTGCGTTACTTCTCGGCCTACGAGGCGCCGGCCTATATGCCCGCCACGCAGCAATTCTACCTGCAACCCGAGGAGGGACGGGTGCAAATCGGCGGCTACCCCATCGTCAATGCCTACGCCAACCTGCACCTCAAACGCACCCGCATCTATGTGATGATGACGCACATCAACCAGGGCATGGGAGGACGCAACTATTTTATGGCGCCCCACTATCCCATCAATCCCCGGCAGTTCAAGATAGGGTTGTCGTGGAACTTCTATGACTAATCCATCTCCTTTTTCCGCATGAAGATAACAACCACCAAACTGCTGAAATCGGTGGCGTTGGGAGCCGTAGCGGCGCTGATTGCCACCTTCTGTTTCAGCCACCAGGGGCGGGGAAAAGCACGCGACTTTGCCCAAATCAACGCCGAGGGCACGCTCCGTGCCGTCACCGTTTTCAATTCCATCGGCTACGTCATTGACAGCAATGCCGTCAGTGGTTTCCAGTACGGCCTGCTCCAAGCCCTCGCCCGTCACTATGGCTGGAGAGTGATTATTCAAACCGAAGCCACCTACGACCAACGGTTGAAAGGATTGTCCGAGGGTTTGTTCGATCTGATCGCCAGCAACATTGCCACCACCAGCGAGCAGAAAAAGAACTTGTTACTCACCACCCCCATCCTGCTCACCAAACAGGTGTTGGTGCAACGTCGCGAAGCCACATTGGTGCGCAGCCATCTCGATTTAGCCGGCAAAACGCTCTACGTGCCCAAAGGCTCTCCGGCCAAGTTGCGCATCCGCAACCTCGAGGAGGAGATTGGCGAGGCCATCTACATTCGCGAAACCGACCATACCACGGCCGAACAGCTCATCGGTCTGGTGGCCGACGGCTCCATTGACTATGCCGTGTGCGACGAGCACATTGCCCGCGCCGCTTCCGACACGCTGCCGCAGATCGACCTGAACACCGACATCAGCTTCACGCAGTTCTATTCGTGGGGAGTCAGTAAAGAGTCGCCCGTCTTGCTTGATTCGCTCAATGCGTGGCTCACCGGCTACATGCAGACCGGGGAGTTTAGGGAGTTGTATGACCGCTACTACAAATAGCCAAATACCCGGTTCAAGCATCTACATCTTTAGATTCATCTGCACGGCCGGGACTATCTATACAAGAATCCCCGCAACTGTTTTCCGGTTGCGGGGATTCATTTTTAATTGTTTTCGGGTCTTAGCTTACGCACGGTGGCTCCCGCCTGCCACATTTCGCTTTCGCGCAGTGCCTTGAGTTCGGCATTGAGTTTTTCGCGATAGTCGGGCTGTGAGTTGGAGTCGATGGAACGTTGCGCCTCCTCGCCCGAGGCCACGGCGGCATAGAGCTGCTGCATCACCGGCTTGATGGCGTCGTGGAACGGTCCCATCCAGTCGAGCGCTCCCCGCTGGGCGGTGGTGGAGCAGTTGGCGTACATCCAGTCCATGCCGTTTTTGGCGAAGAGCGGGCCGAGCGATTGGGTTAGTTCTTCCACCGTTTCGTTGAAGGCTTCCGAGGGCGAGTGTCCCTGTTCGCGCAGCACTTCGTACTGTGCCAGCAGCAATCCTTGGATAGCGCCCATGAGCGAACCGCGCTCGCCCGTGAGGTCGGAGTAGACCTCTTTCTTAAAGGTGGTCTCGAACAGATAGCCCGAACCCACGCCGATGCCCAAGGCCACCACGCGCTCGAAAGCCCTGCCGGTGGCGTCTTGGAAGATGGCGTACGACGAGTTCAGCCCGCGTCCCTCCAGAAACATGGTGCGCAGCGAGGTACCCGATCCTTTGGGGGCAATGAGAATCACGTCCACATCGGCGGGCGGAACAATGCCCGTGCGCTCTTTGTAGGTGATGGCAAAGCCGTGCGAGAAGTAGAGTGCCTTGCCTGCCGTCAGGTGTTTTTCAATCAGCGGCCAGCAGGCAATCTGTGCGGCATCGGAAAGCAACACTTGGATGATGGTGGCACGTGCGCACGCCTCTTCGATGCCGAAAAGCGTCTGTCCGGGCACCCATCCGTCGGCTACGGCTTTGTCGTAGGTGGCGCCCGGGCGCTGTCCCACAATCACGTTGAAGCCGTTGTCGCGCAGGTTGAGCGACTGGCCGGGGCCTTGCACGCCGTAGCCGATGACGGCAATTACCTCGTCTTTTAATACTTCGCGGGCTTTGGCCAGCGGGAACTCATCGCGGGTTACCACGTTCTCGGTAACGCCGCCAAAAATCATTTGTGCCATTGTTCTTTTAGTTATTTTTGGGGTTATGAATTTCGGGATGCAAACACAAGCTTGGAGCGGCAGACCACCTCGGATGCGCTCTTGCGCACCTCCACTTCGAAGGTGTCCTCAGAGGATTGATCCATATAGAAGCTCAACCGGTCGCCGTAGTAGCTCTCGGCCACGTAGGCTATTTCGAAGCGGCGGATGCCGCCCGTGCGGAAGCGTTCAATGGGGAAGAGGTCGAGGATGTGCTCGATGTAGCGGATGCTGTTGACATGGCCGTTGATGTCGATGTCGCTATATTTGGCGCTAAGCGTGGCCACCGGCTCGCCGCTGGTCACCTTGATGCGCGAGGGTTTCTCGATGGGACACGGCTCGTCGGTGATGTAGTCGGTGATGCCTCCCTCGTGCATGGCCATCAAATCGGCGGGCTTACGGGTGCTCAAGCTGATCATCGCCCACACCGAGCGGGCGTAGCCTATCTTCTCGCCCGCTTGGTTTAGCAGGGCGAAGTTGCGGTCGGTGAAGAGGCGGTAGACATTCTCTACCCACGTCCAGATGCTGAACGGCTCGTATTGCCGCGGCATGTCGGTTAGCTCGATAGCCAGCCGCGAGAGCACCCACGTGTAGTTTTCCTCGTTAAGCGAGGAGATGCCGAAACCTCGTTCGGCGGCGTGGAAGCCGGCACAGTTAAGCAGGTGATTGCCCAGTACGCCGAGCGTGAGCCGACCGGTGAAGTCGACATGAAACGGTTCGGCCACAAAGGGGTATTCCCCGATTTTGTTCTTACTTGCTGTCATTGATTCTCTTTTTGTTGTTGGTATCGTTGCTCGCGCTCAGAGAGAAACTCGTTGACGCGCTCGAAGCAGCTGGTGGTAATGGCCACCCTTCCCGAACGGACAAATTGGAGTACACACTCTTGCGCTTTCAGCTCGGTGTAGAGCTGGGTGATTTCTTCGCTCATGCCGTTCTTCTCCACGATGGCGAAGATTTGATTAACCTCCACCATGCTGGCATGGTGGCGACGGATGATGCGCGAGACCTCCGGATTGGCTTCCAACACCGGGGTGATGAGCTTGTAGAGCGCAATTTCGTGCTGATAGATCTCTTTGTCGGTGAAATAGTGGGCTTGCAGCACCTCTATCTTCTTGGTGATTTGGCGGGTCACCTTTTCAATGGTGTCGGCATCAGTCCAGGCCGTGATGGTATATTTGTGCACCCCCTTGATGGAGGAGGCCGAGACGTTCAAACTCTCGATGTTGATTTGCCGGCGGGTGAACACGGCCGTAACCTGGTTGAGCAGGCCGGCAATGTTCTCGGAGTGTACGATGATGGTGTATAATGTCTTTTCCATAATTTCTCAGCATTCTAATAGCATGTGGTTGACAGCCTCTCCGGGAGGAACCATGGGCATGACGCTGCCCTCTTCTTCTACGCACGCCTCCAGCAAGAAAGCACCTTCGGAGGCGAGCATCTGTCCTATGGCATCGGCCAACTCACCGCGTGCGGACACCCGACGGGCAGGGATGCCGTAGGCGGCGGCAATTTGCAGATAGTCGGGGTTAAGCATCGGGGTAAACGAGTAGCGCCGATCGAAGAACATGGCTTGCCACTGCCGCACATTGCCCAAGTAGTTGTTGTTGAGCAGAATCATCTTGACGGGTGCCTGCTGCTCCATGATGGTGCCCAGCTCCTGCAGATTCATCTGAAAGCCGCCGTCGCCCATGAACAAACACACCGTGCGGTCGGGACACCCAAAGGTGGCACCGATAGCGGCCGGCAATCCGAATCCCATCGTGCCCAAGCCGCCCGAGGTCACGATGCTACGCTCATGGCGGGTGCGAAAATAACGGGCGGCCATCATCTGATTCTGGCCTACGTCGGTTACCAAGATGGCCTCACCCGCCGTGGCATCGCTCACGGCACGCACCACTTCACCCATGCTCAGAGGGTTGGTGGCAGGATGTAGTTCCGGGGCAATCACCCGCTCTTCTTCCTTTTGACGGTAAGGCGCAAAGGCAGCCAACCACTCCCGATGATCGGCCGGATGCAACAGGGCGGTTACTGCGGCCAGCGTCTGCTTGCAATTGCCCAACACGGCATGGTTCACCTTCACGTTTTTGTCTATCTCGGCGGGGTCGATATCGAACTGAATGATTTGTGCCTGACGGGCATAGCTGTCGAGTTTGCCGGTCACACGGTCGTCGAAGCGCATGCCCACGGCGATGAGTACGTCACACTCGTTGGTCATCACATTGGGTGCCAGGTTGCCGTGCATCCCCAACATGCCCATATTGAGGCGATGTTCGGAGGGCAAGGCGGACAACCCCAACAAGGTGCAAGCGGCCGGAAGATCGGCTTTCTCGAGGAAGGTGCGCAACTGGGTTTGAGCACCGCCCAACTCCACGCCCTGCCCCACCAACACCAGCGGACGGCGGGCGTTGTTGATCAGCTCGGCAGCCTGTCGAATAACCAATTCGTCGGTGTCGGGAACCGGCACGTAGCTACGGATGAAGTCGACCTCCACCGGTGCATAGTCGGTCTGCTCGGTTTGGGCATTCTTGCTGAAGTCGAGCACCACCGGTCCGGGGCGACCGCTGCCGGCAATATAAAAAGCACGCGCCACCGCCCAGGCCACATCGTCGGCACAGCGTATTTGATAGCTCCACTTCGAAATGGGCTGGGTAACGCCTACGAAATCGACCTCCTGAAAAGCATCGGTACCCAGAAAGCCGGTACCCACTTGTCCGGCAATCACCACCAGAGGCGTGCTGTCGATCATGGCATCGGCAATGCCGGTGATGGTGTTGGTGGCGCCCGGGCCGCTGGTAACGAGACAGACGCCCACTCGTCCGGATACGCGGGCATAACCTTGCGCGGCATGGGTGGCACCCTGTTCGTGGCGAACGAGGATGTGATTCAGGGTGCCTCGATGGTCGTACAACGCATCGAAGACGGGCATGATGCTTCCCCCCGGGTAGCCGAACAGGGTAGTAACGCCCTGATGCTCCAACGAACGCATCAACGCTTCGGCTCCGGTGATTCTGCTGGTGGTGGGTATATTCATATCAGTGTACATTGTTTTTGGATGATTTAAAGCATTCTCACAGCTCCTTTGTCGGCTGAGCTAACCATGGAGGCGTAGGCTCGAAGCGCCTGCGAGACAGTACGGCTACGGGTAACGGGCGCAGGGGTGCGGTCGGCCAATTCTTCGTCGGACAAGCGCACGTTGATGCTGCGTGCGGGAATGTCAATGTCGATCACATCACCGTCGCGCAGTTTGCCGATGTTGCCGCCGGCAGCCGCCTCGGGCGAGATGTGTCCGATACTCAGTCCGGAGGTTCCTCCGCTAAAGCGGCCGTCGGTAATCAGGGCGCAGGTTTTGCCCAAGTGACGCGACTTGATGTAGGAGGTGGGGTAGAGCATCTCTTGCATACCGGGGCCGCCCTTCGGCCCCTCGTGGATAATCACCACCACATCGCCGGCCTCCACTTTGCCCCCGAGGATGCCCTCGCAGGCTGCCTCTTGTGAGGTAAATACCTTGGCCGTGCCGGTGAAATGCCAAATGCTTTCGTCTACACCGGCCGTCTTCACCACACAACCGTCTTGGGCAATGTTTCCCTTCAATACAGCCAATCCGCCGTCGCGGCTATAGGCATGTGCCAGGTCGCGGATACACCCCTGGGCGCGGTCGGTGTCCAACATCTCGTAGGATTGCGCTTGCGATCCCATTGTGAGGTTAAACCCGCCGGCGGGAGCACTCCGATAGATGTGGAGTGCCTCGTCGCACACACCGGGGGAGGTGATGGCGTAGCGCTCCATGGCTTCGGCCAGCGTCAGGCCATCGACCCGATACACCGATGTGTCGAGCAGGCCGCCCTTAGCCAATTCGTGTAGGATGGAAAGGATACCGCCGGCACGATTGACCTCTTCTATATGGTATTGCTGCGTGTTGGGAGCCACCTTGCAAAGACAAGGCACACGGCGCGAGAGGCGGTCTATATCATCCATCGTAAACTCCACTCCGGCTTCGTGAGCCACAGCCAGCAGATGCAGCACGGTGTTGGTAGAACCGCCCATGGCAATATCGAGTGACATGGCATTGAGGAAGGCCGCCCGCGTGGCAATAGAACGCGGAAGGAGCGTGTCGTCTCCGTCGCGGTAATATTTATAAGCATTTGCCACCACAAGACGGGCGGCATCGCGGAAGAGTTGCGTACGATTGGCGTGAGTCGCCACGATGGTGCCATTGCCGGGCAATGCCAAGCCGATGGCCTCGTTCAAACAATTCATGGAGTTGGCGGTGAACATGCCCGAACAGCTGCCGCAGGTGGGACAGGCATGACGCTCTATTTGTGCCACCTCGTCGTCGCTCACCGTGGGGTCGGCCGACTCAATCATGGCATCAATCAAGTCCCACTTGCGGTGATTCCACCTGCCTGCCTCCATGGGGCCTCCCGATACAAACACAGTGGGGATGTTCAACCGCATGGCAGCCATCAACATACCGGGGGTTATCTTGTCGCAATTGCTGATGCACACCATGGCATCGGCCTTGTGAGCGTTCACCATATATTCTACACTATCGGCAATAAGGTCACGCGAGGGCAGCGAATAGAGCATGCCGTCGTGTCCCATGGCAATGCCGTCGTCGATGGCGATGGTGTTGAATTCGGCGGCAAAGCATCCCAACTGTTCGATCTCAGCCTTTACCGTCTGGCCTATCTCGTGCAGATGGACATGACCGGGCACAAACTGCGTGAATGAATTCACAATGGCAATGATGGGCTTGCCCATCTGTTCGGGTTTCATGCCGTTGGCACTCCATAGGGCGCGGGCGCCGGCCATGCGGCGGCCTTGTGTGCTCTGCGAGCTGCGTAATGGATGTTTCATGCTTCTTTAAATTATCAATCTAAACGTGCAACCGGTTAAACTCAAGAAGCCTTTCTCACTGTGGCGAGAAAGGCTTCTTCAGGAATGGCTTCGTATCATCTACATTCGTTTCTATCTATACGCCTTTCTCACATCATCGGCTCCACGACCACGACGTTAATAAGTAGTACAACTACCATCCAGCTAAATAGAATTGAATATAGCTTCATAACTTACGTTTTATTACTTCTTTATTTAATTTGGCTGCAAAGGTAAAGCAATTCATGTTATCAGCAAACAAAATGAAGATTTTTTCGACGCGATTCCATCAAATCCCTTTCGGGGAGTTTTCCCCAGGAAATAAATGAAACCTTTCAAGGTAAGCGAAAAACTTGCTACCTTTGCACCTCCTTTCAAAAACTACAAATTAAACCCCTATATGAACATCTCCTATAATTGGCTCAAAGAGTATGTCAACTTTGGTTTGTCACCCCAAGAGGTAGCTGCGGCATTAACCTCCATCGGACTAGAGACCGGCGGCATCGAAGAGATTCAATCTATCAAGGGCGGACTGGAGGGCATCGTCATTGGTGAGGTACTCACCTGCGAGACTCATCCCAATTCCGACCACATGCACGTGACTACCGTCAACCTGGGCGCAGGCCAGAGGGTGCAGATTGTGTGCGGAGCACCCAACGTTGCCGCCGGACAAAAGGTAGTAGTGGCCACCCTGGGGACCAAACTCTACCACGGTGACGACACCTTCACCATTAAGAAATCGAAACTACGCGGCGTAGAGTCCAACGGTATGATTTGCGCCGAAGACGAAATCGGCATCGGAACCAGCCATGCCGGCATCATTGTGTTGCCCGACGAGGCGGTGCCCGGTACCCCCGCCAAAGAATACTACCACCTTCAAAGCGACTACGTACTTGAGGTGGACATCACCCCCAACCGCGCCGATGCCTGCTCGCACTACGGGGTAGCACGCGATCTGTATGCCTGGCTCATTCAGAATGGGTACGAGGCAACCTTGACGCGTCCGTCGGTAGAGGCTTTCGGGGTAGACAACCGCGAGTTGGATATTCCCGTAACGGTAGAGAACAGCCAGGCCTGTCCGCGCTACGCCGGCCTCACCATTCAAGGCGTCAGTGTGAAAGAAAGCCCCCGATGGTTGCAACAAAAGCTGCAAGCTATCGGCGTGCGTCCTATTAATAATGTGGTAGATATCACCAACTATATCGTGCATGCCTTTGGTCAACCGCTCCACTGCTTCGATGCCGACAAGATTAGCGGAGGCCGGGTAGTGGTAAAGACCCTGCCCGAAGGTACCCCGTTTGTCACCCTCGACGGGGTGGAACGCAAACTCAGCAGTCAGGACTTGATGATTTGCAACTCCGAGGAAGCCATGTGTATTGCCGGTGTCTTCGGCGGATTAGAGTCGGGTTCTACCCAAGAGACGAAGAATGTGTTCCTCGAAAGTGCCTACTTTCATCCCACTTGGATACGCAAGACAGCCCGTCGTCACGGACTGAACACCGATGCCTCCTTTCGTTTCGAGCGTGGTATCGACCCCAACATCACCGTCTACTGTTTGAAACTGGCGGCCTTGATGGTCAAAGAACTGGCCGGAGGTACCATCTCGTCCGAGCTGAAAGACGTCTGTCCCCGGCCGGCCCAAGACTTCGTGGTAGAACTCCTATATAATAAGGTGTACTCGCTGGTGGGCAAAGTGATTCCTCCGGAGACCATTCAGCGCATCGTAGAGAGCTTAGAGATGAAGATTACAGCCCGGAGGCCCGAAGGATTAACCCTCGCCGTCCCGCCCTACCGCGTAGATGTACAGCGTGATTGCGACGTGGTCGAAGAGATTTTGCGCATCTACGGCTACAACAACGTGGAGATTCCCGCCACCCTGCACTCGAGCCTCACCACCAAAGGCGAGGCAGACCGGTCCAACCGCCTGCAAAACTTAGTAGCCGAACAGCTGGTAGGGGGCGGCTTCAACGAGATACTCAACAACTCATTGTCCCGCTCGGCCTACTACGAGTCGGCGACCTATCCGCCCGAGAGTCTGGTGCGGTTGCTCAATCCACTGAGTGCCGACCTGAACGTGCTGCGTCAAACCCTCCTGTTCGGTGGCCTGGAAAGCATCGCTTACAACCTCCATCGCCGCAACTCCGACCTGCGTTTGTTTGAATACGGCAACTGCTACCACTTCGATGCCGGCCGCAAAAACCCCGACAAGGTGTTGGCCGCCTACACCGAAGAGGCTCACCTGGGACTGTGGATTACCGGCAAACGGGTGAGCAACTCGTGGGCACATGCCGATGAGGCCAGCTCGGTCTACGAACTAAAGGCCTATGTCGAGAACATCTTCCGCCGGCTGGGGCTGGATATGCGTGCCACTATCACCACCCCTTCGGGGGATGATCTCTTTGCCTCAGCCCTCGGGGTGCAGACGCGGGGAGGCAAGCAACTGGCCGTCTACGGTACGGTTAGGCGCAAGATACTCCACGCCTTCGATATCGAAAGTGAGGTTTACTTCGCCGATCTCAACTGGAAAGAGCTGATGCGAGCCGTCCGCCAGGTGAGCGTGACCTACGCCGAAGTGCCCAAGTATCCGGCCGTTAGGCGCGACCTTGCCCTGTTGCTCGACCGGCACATTCCCTTCTGTGAGATTGAAAAGGTTGCCTTCGCCACCGAACGCAAGCTGCTCAAAGAGGTGACCCTCTTCGACGTGTACGAGGGAAAGAACCTGGAAGAGGGCAAGAAATCCTATGCCGTCAGCTTCCTGCTTCAGGACGCCCGGCAAACACTTCAGGACAAACAGATTGACCTGCTGATGTCCCGGCTGATCCAAAACCTCGAAGGGCAGCTGGGAGCCAAGCTCCGATAACATCATCATTCCAAACTTATAATTCATACATCCAATGGGAAGAGCATTTGAATACCGAAAAGCCTCCAAGCTAAAACGCTGGGGACACATGGCC
>JAISHB010000047.1 GCA_031262785.1 Prevotellaceae bacterium | reverse complement strand
GGATTGTCAATAAACTCTTTGGCCATATCTTTTAACTGACTCACATCGATATACTTGCCAGCACATAATAATTGGTCTGAAGAATTCAAAGACACAAGCAAAATATTACGCTCTTTCACCTTTGTGTCATCCTTCTGTTCTTTATCTTGAGGCGGCGGCAAACGTCTCGCCAAACCGCGGTCAGTATCCATGGAGGTGGTGATCAAGAAGAAGATGAGCAACAAGAAAGCAATGTCAGCAGTAGAACTTGAATTGATTTCAGGAACTTTTCTATTACCTTTAGCCATCTTTACTATCCTATTTATTTAAATTTCTTAGCGACACCAAAGAATAGCATCAATAGGATGAGCACTCCCATTAATACGTAGATGGTGTATAAGAACATATCTGTCAGCTTCAGCCATTCATACACATTCTCTGTTCCATCGTAAGCAGGCATCTTAAGAGGTTCGCCGCTACCGACATTCCAACTAATAACCATAACAGCGGCAAGCAAAATTAAACCAATCAACGATTTAACGGCAGCCAAAGGAGAATCGATTAATCCGGCTACAAATTTATAAAGTGCACCTAACAATGTCACAACGACTGTTGCCACTAACAAGACATACATCCAATATATCAAGGTATCAGTTTGCAACGGTTCCGACATGGAGGTATCAGCAACAACACGCTGAGCTACGGGCGTCTCTCCACCAAAGTAGAATAAGCCCAGTATTATCAATGTAACAACAAGCATTACATAGAGTGCAGCGGATGATATTTTTTGTATTCTAACTTTCATCGCGAACTGAATTATTTCTTATACTTCAGGTTATACTTGATGACCATATCCAACATGGTGATGGAAGAATCTTCCATTTCGCTGGTCAGTGATTCAATCTTAGAAAGGATGTAGTTATAGAATACTTGGAGAATCAAAGCTACAATCAGACCGAAAATAGTAGTAATCAAGGCCACTTTCATACCACCTGCCACAACCGTCGGAGAAATATCACCTACCTGTTGGATTTTATCGAATGCTTGCACCATACCAATTACTGTTCCCAAGAATCCCAATGAAGGAGCCATTGCGATGAATAATGTAATCCAAGAGCAACCTTTCTCGAGGTAACCAGCTTGTACTCCACCATAAGAAACAACTGATTTTTCTACCACGTCAATGCCTTGGTCTATACGCATCAGACCTTGGTAGTAGATAGAAGCAATAGGTCCGCGTGTGCCGCGTGCAATATCTTTGGCAGCTTCGATATCACCCTTTTCCAATGCAGCTTCGATGGCGGCCAAGAACTTCTTTGTGTTAATTTCAGCCAAGCTCAAGTAGATGATACGTTCAATGCAGAAAGCAAGACCTATCACCAATGCAATGGCAACAAAACTCATGAAGAAAGCGGAACCTTCAATGAATTTCACCTTCAATTCCTTGTGGATACCTGTTTCGCCTTCTGTTACGGCGGCATTATCACCAGAAGGAGCAGCTGCAGGGGCAGCTTGTTCTGTTTTAGGTGCTGCAGGAGCATTTTCTTGGGCCAAAGCTGTTTGGGTTGAGCCAAAAGTTAAGATTCCCATTACAGCAACAATTGCAAATAACTTTTTCATTGTGTGTCTAATTTTTAAGATTAATAATTTATTTACTATATTTAATTATTCATTGTTTTGCTTTAATTCCATCCGAAGGTCAACCTTCTTTTCGGCATCAGCATGCGGAGAGACGGGGATTCGAACCCCGGATACCCTTTAGGGGTATACACGCTTTCCAGGCGTGCCTCTTCAACCACTCGAGCATCTCTCCTTATCAAACTTTAGTTGGAAAAAGGCTTCATGTACACATTTCCAAAGCCTTCTCTCTTTTTTCAGGCACAAATGTATTCTTTTTATTTCTTCTGCCCATTCATTTTTCACATTTTAACTTCATCTGGTGTATGAATTGATACTCTGCAAGATATTTATGGAGTTCAACCCTGTTTTAGGAACAACTTTAGAGCATTAGCCGACGTTATATCAGCCATTTCTTCGACGCTTAACCGATAGCTTTCAGCTACTCTCAGCAATGTATCCGCCAAGAATGCACTTTCATTTCGTTTGCCTCTGTGAGGAACGGGCGCTAAATAGGGAGCATCAGTTTCAAGCACAATTCGTTCGGCCGGTATATTTGCAAGCGTATCGGATAGATTCGACTTTTTAAATGTAATCACTCCATTAATGCCCATGAGGAAGTGAGGAAATTCCATAATTCGGGATGCTTCCTCAACAGTTCCGGTAAAACTATGAAAGATACCCCTCAACGAAGTCTCCCGATAGGGAAGCAACACCTTATATAAAAGGTCAAATGCTTCGCGACAATGCAATACAATGGGTAAATCATATTCCAATGCCCAGTGAATTTGTTTGTCTAACGCAACAAGTTGTTCATCCATATAGGTTTTATCCCAATAAAGGTCAAGGCCAGTTTCGCCAATGGCCACATAACGATTCGAGGCGGCTAACGCTTCTTCTACAATAGTTAGTTCCTCCATATAATTTGCATTTACCGACGTTGGGTGCAGTCCTATCATAGGAAAACAGTAATTTGGATAGGCATCACATACAGCAAGCATAGGTGCAATGGTTGTGCTATCTATATTGGGAAGAAAGATATGGGTAACGCCGACATGACGCGCACATTGAATAACTTGCGGCAGGTCGTCAGTAAACTCTTCTAAAAAAAGATGTGAATGGGTATCTATCAAATTCATCCGGCAGTCTCGTCTTCCTGTTTTTCTTCTTTTTGCTTTTCCCCTGAGCGGTAGTAGTAGATAAGTCCGTAACTGCGACACATGTCCAAGCGCTTGTCTTTGGGGGATATCTCTTCGTACTTCTTTTCCACCTGATTCCAGATACTCAGAATAAGTTCATCGGCTTCGGCACGCATTGATGAAAGCACTTCCAAGCTACGATTGGTAAGAGTTTGCAAGTTTTTCTGCCGGTTATAGCTTTCCATGAAGATGTCGTAGTGCACTTTCACCTTGGCAATAGTTGGGGTGTAAATTGGAATCCCCCCTTGTGCAATACGTTTATTTTCACCATCAATGATTTTCTTTCCCCACGTAACCAACGAAAGGTCGGACGAGAGATCGGGCACATTCATATCATCATTATGCAAGCCGTAATAGGCCTTGTGTGCCACCCGCACTTCGGAGCGGATTACAGCCAGATTCAAGACTTGGATAAAGTGTGAAATATATAGTCGTGCCATTTTCACATTGGACTGATGCTTTCTGCCAGCCTGCGCCTGACGCTCGAAGCATTCCAGATAGTAGGCCTGCGCAGCCACGAATTTCACAAGGAAGTTCCGCGCCTTCGTCAATGTTTTCAGAGAAATAGCCAAGTCGTACACATCATAGTAATCGGCTTTGTCTACGACCGCTTTCAGCGCCCGTATCCTCGCTTGATCTGTATTTGGCAATCTTCTATATGGCATGGGGATTTTATTCGAGGAACAGGATGTTATACATTGCGGTTTAAGAGCTTTTTGATGAAAGCGTTCAACACGTCCTTCTTTGCTTCCGGTACATTCACATTGTGCAAATTATCGAGTGCGCAGCGGGTATATTCAATCATCTTTTCTTCGCATGTCGTTTTTACACACAGTTGGTTGTAGTATGCGGTTACAGCTGCTATTTTTTCATCACCCACCAATACGCTATCCGCCATCAAACGATGTAGTTCGGTACGCTGCCCTGCATCGGCGTGTTCATACGCTTGTAGCAATAAGTAAGTTTTCTTATTATTTAGGATATCTCCGCCAATGTTCTTACCAAACAATGCAGTATCACCATACACATCAAGATAATCGTCTTTTAACTGAAAAGCCAATCCCGTGTCAATACCCAATGAGTAGAGCCACTCGGCGTCTTCTGCTGAAGCACCGGCCAACAAAGCACCTATCTTCAAGGAAGTTGCCAATAATACCGCTGTTTTTAAACGGATCATTTCAATGTATTCGCTAACCGACACATCTTCACGCTGTTCAAACTCCACATCCAGCTGCTGTCCTTCACATATTTCAAGAGCAGTTTGACTAAACAAATCCATGATTTCCTTCAGAACATCGGGATGGACTTGAGCCATCAGCCGATAAGCAAGTATCAACATAGCATCACCGGAAAGAATAGCTGCATTGGCATTCCATACCTTGTGAACAGTTTTTTTGCCTCTGCGTCGGTCGGCATCATCCATTAAATCATCGTGCAGAAGGGTGTAGTTATGATACATTTCGATACCCAATGCCGGTGCAAGAATGGTATCCACATCGTCGCGATACAGATTGTAAGCCATCAGCATGAGAAGTGGTCGAATACGCTTTCCGCCCATAGACATGACATATTCAATCGGGGCATATAATCCCTGAGGCATACGCATAAATGAATAGTTTGCGATATAGTCATTCATCCGTTCGAGAAGGGCGGAAGTCATATATGGATACTTGTTCACAGGTTTTGAGGGGGATAAGAGCAGAGCAACTAAGTTTTTAAAGCAAATGACGCGAATAGCGCAGGGTTGGCATCACCAAGACCTACGTTATCCGCGTCATTTGCTTCTAAAAGACGACGCCGAACATATTAGTTCAGTCGGAATATTACAGGTACATTGTACCTTACGCGTACCGGTTTTCCGCGTTGCATACCCGGATTCCATTTCGGCATGGAGCTAACCACGCGTAATGCTTCTTTGTCGAGATAGGGGTCGATGGGTTTAGCTACCACCGCATTTACTATACTACCGTCGGTATTCACTACAAACTGAATGGTTACACGACCGGAGATACCGTTTTCCTGCGCAATGGGGGGATACTTGATATACTTGGCAAGATATTGGTTCAATGCCGAGAATCCGCCGGGGAAAGAGGGCATCGTTTCGGCAACCTCGAAGATTTCATCTTCTTTCACCTCTTCTTCTTCCACCTTTGCCGAATACTTAATATCTACAGCAGCACCGGTCTCTTCCGAAGAAGCAATATCCGTCTCTTCAATATCTGCTTGGTCATCCACAATGTCTATAGTTTCAGTAACCTGCGGTATTTCGAGGGGAGGAGGAATGATTTTCTCTTCCTGTTCCGTGATAGGAACCATTTCATCCTCGAAGACAGGCTCTGAGACGCCGGTGGAGACATCAATTTTAATGTCGCGCTCTGTCCATTCAAATGCGATGAACATGAAAGCAAGCACGATCACATAACCGATAAGCAGCCACGTCGATTTCTTGTTTTCCAAATCCGCTTTGGGCGTTTTCTTGATTTCCATATTATCTTTTAATTATTAGTGTTTCTCTATGGGAAACGGGGACTGTTACGTCCACCTTTTTCGGACGCAAAAATAACGAGTTATTTTAAGAATCCCTGCATCTTTGGCGATAAATTAACTCCGGCAAGCAAAAAAGTGCGATTATTGCAACCGAAACATTACCGGAATCGTGTATCTCACCCGCGCAGGCCGGCCGTTTTGCATACCCGGCTTCCATTTGGGCATGGAACTGATTACCCGCAGGGCTTCTTTGTCTAAGGCGGGATAGATTGGTTTTGCAACAGCCACATCCACAATGCTACCGTCTTTATTAACAGTAAACTGTACGGAGACCCGCCCATAGACACCTTCCGCAGCAGCCATGGGAGGATAGTTGGTTTGCTCGCTCAAATACCTGTTAAGAGCGGCCTTTCCACCCGGAAACTCCGGCATTACTTCCACGCTCCAGAATACATCATCTTCCACCACTACCGACTCTTCCAACTTGGCGGTGTATTTGATTTCCACCGGTGCATCGGAGTTTTCCAGCGTGGGAATGTCTGTTTCGTCAATCTCCACCTCATTGCTTACCAGTTCTAAGATTTCGATAGGTTGAATGATAGGAGGAGGAGGCAAAACCGGCTGCTCTTGCGTAGTAATGGGGATCAAGTCCGGTTCAAACACGAGATTCCGAACGCCTGCGTTCGTATCACTTCTAATGTCGCGATCTGTCCATTCAAATGAAATGAACAGGAAAGCAAGCACCATCACATAACCTACAAGTAGCCACGTCGACTTCTTGTTTTCCAAATTGGCTTTGGGTGTTTTTTTAGCTTCCATAACGTTGATTATTAAGTGTATAAATCCTTGCAACAAATTTAATTAGCTATTTAGTAGTGCCCGCTTTCGCATCATCTTTTTTAATAGAAATGAGTATCATTTTATTCTTTATTACATGTTCTACCTTGCAATCATACACTTTTTAGTATCTTTGGCCGTCATTTCATCCGGTATGTATAAGAAATATCTATCCTCCATTTGCTTTCTTCTTTCGAGTATAGCCTTGCAAGCGCAAGACGACACTCACGTCTTCGGCTTCTTACAGTTGCCGGCCTCGTCACATGCGGCTGCGCTGGGCGGGGAGAATATTTCCGTGATTGAAGACGACATCAACCTGGCTACCCACAATCCGGCACTGCTCGCCTCGGCATCGGATAAGACCTTGGCGCTTAACTATATGCACTACATCGAGGGAGTGAACGTGGCCGGTGCCGCCTTTGCCCGCATAGCCGGTGAGCGTACCACGTGGGCGGTAACCGCCCGCTATGTCGATTACGGAGAACTAACCCAGACCACCGAGGAGAACATCGAGCTGGGCGAGTTCTCGGCCAAAGACATCGCCCTGTCGGGCATCTACACCTATAATTTAAGTGACTACTGGAGCGGCGGGGTGAGCGCCAACCTGCTCTACTCACGCTATCACCAAAGCTCGTCGATTGCCGTGGGCGTCGACTTGGGGGTGAACTACTACCGCGAGGAGCAAGACCTCTCGTTCTCGTTGGTGGTGCGTAACCTCGGCGGACAGCTCAAGGCCTTTGAAGAGCGGCGTGAATCACTGCCGGTCAATTTGCAAGCCGGCCTCACCAAACGGTTGGCGCATGCCCCCGTCCGGCTGTCGGTTACGTTACACGACTTGACGCACTGGAGCAGTGCCACCACCCGGGCAAACCATTTCGGACGGAAGCTGCTCAATCACGTGGCACTGGGCATCGACTTCATCCCGACCCGCACCTTCTATTTGGCGGCCGGCTACAACTTCCGACGGGGAGATGAGATGAAAATCAACGGCTCCAGCCATTGGGCCGGCTTTACCTGCGGGACGGGCATTCAGCTCAAACGGCTCAAGCTGGGTCTTGCCTATGCCAAGTATCACGTGTCGGCCTCCTCGTTGGTGTGCAATTTAGCTTATCGTTTGTAGACGGCCTGTACTTGCCCGTTCGGAGGTAGGTACGACTCTTCCCACGCAGATGTACGACTCTTCCCACGCAGATGTACGACTTTTCCCAAACAGATGTACGACTCTGTGGTGCATACTTGTACGACTCTGTGGTGTATACTTGTACGTCTCTGTGGTGCATACTTGTACGACTATGTGGCGAACGTTTGTACATCCCTGTGGTGAACGCATGTACAGCTATGCGGCGGACGCATGTACAGGTCCGTCCGAGGGCATGTACATGCGTCCGCGTAGCGTTGCTCTTACCGGCACGCCGGTAAGAGCAACCGGCAAACAGCAATGGTATTACTTTAGCAAATGCTGCTGTATCCACAGCAGGTGACCATACTCCGTAGCCTCGGAGGTCCAATGCTCGTTGACGGGGGTGATCAATGCCTCTTTGGGCGCCGTCAGCACGTTGTAGACCGCATAGCTGGTAGTGGCCGGACAGGTGTTGTCGTTGTACCCCCAGGTCATGTAGACCGGAGCGGTGATTTGGCGGGCAAAGTTCACCACATCGTAGTAGGCCATGGTACGCTCCTTCTGGGGCGTGTCCATCCCCTTCAATCGGGAGAAGTGGGGATAGCCGTCGGCACGACCGGCACGATAGCCGGCCATGTCGGCCAAGGCGGGATGATTGGCCACACAAGCGGTGACGCGCGAGTCCAAGCCGGCGGTAATCAGTGCCAGTGCACCTCCTTGACTTCCGCCCTGTATGATGACGTTCTTACCATCCCACTCGGGCAGCGAGGTGAGCAGGTCGACGGCACGCACGCACGAGAGGTAGACGCGCTTCATGTAGTAGTTGTCCCGATTGTCTAATCCATTCTCCAAGTAACCCGTTTCACGGGTGTTGAAGGCCGTGCTGATCTGGCGGAACTCGTCGGAGGGGATGCGTGGGTCGAGTCCGTGTATCTCGGTCTCGAAACGAATGCAACCCTGTTCGGCATAGTACTTATGACGCAGCGGCTCCTTGATGGTTTTGATACCGGCTCCCGGCGGACAGAGCACCACCGGACAGCTGCCCGGCCGGGCGTTCTTCGGGTAGAAGAGGTAGCCGTAGATGCACTGCCCGCTGCGGTTGAGCTGCAGGCGCACCAAGTAGCAATCGACCTTGTCGGTGCAATACTCCCCGGCGCGCTCTTTGGTGTAGGTGAGCGGGTAGTTGGCCGCTTCGGCCTTGTTGGCTTCCCAGAACTGGCGGAAGTCTTGGGGCATCGCCGTGTAGGGCTGAATCTTCCCGGGCGAGAAGGCCAGCTTGATGTGGTGCGTGTAGGTCACACCGTCTACCACCGCCTTGAGGCGGCAGTCGCGGAAGCCGGGCTGCTTCATCGTACCCACCGCGATGGAGGCACGCCCCTTCTTGAGCGTGACGCTGCCGGTGGTTTCGGCGGGCATCAGCTCGGCTCCTATCTCATAGTTCACCGTCACGCCGTCGCGCGGAATGCCGTATTTATAGAATTGTACCTCAACGGTGGCACGCTCGCCGGTTTGGTAAATCCAGTCGGCATGGTCGGGCACCGTCACCCACAGTACATCGCTTCGGTAGGGGTAGTTCTCGGCCATGGTCTGCTGCAGCGCAAGGAGCAGCAGCAGGACGCAAAGTATCTTCTTTCGCATATCGGGGATTATCGTTTAAGGGTTAGCAGGGTGTTTCCGTTCTTGATGGGATTCCAGCCGTCACTACCAGCCAGCATCGCTTCGGGTTCGTAGCCCTTCAAGCTCTTGAGCTGACGGGCAAACTTGGCACGTGCCGACGTGCCGGCACCCTCACCCGTGTTTTGATACTCGGCAAAGCGGGCGCTCTTTTCATTGGCCTGCTTGCCCCAGTTGTTCCAGCCCGCCGGGGCAATGTGTCCGCCCAGCTGACAACGGGCATACACCGCCTGTCCGTAGGGACGCCAAGGACGCGCCAGGAAGACGTTCTGCACTCCTTCACCGGCGGTCAGCCGGCACTCGTAGAAGAGGTAGCCGTAGGGCTGCTCCTTGTCGGTCGAAGGAGCGGCCACATAGCCGCTGCGCTTGCTGCGTATCTCGCACCGGTTGAACACCGCGGTCGACCAGCCGAATATGAAATCGACCGTCCCTTCGATGTAGCAATCTTCGTAATACTGACGGCATCCCTTGCCATAGGTGTAGAGCGTATCCTGAAAGCCCAGGAAGCGACACTGCTTGAAGAATGCACGATCGGCACTCACAAAGCAGGCCACGGCTTGTCCTACCAGACCGGCACTGTTCTCGAAGGTGAGGTTCTCGGCATAGAAGTCGGGAGCATAGATGTAGCACGAAGCGCTGCCCGAGGTGCCCTTGTTCTCACCGAAACGGTTGGGCTTGGAGGCGTAGTCGTCGTAGGAGAGTACGGCTCCTTGTTGCCCGATGAGCGAGAGGTTGATCTTGCTGGCGGGAACAATCAGTTTCTCTTTGTAGACGCCCGGACGAATCAGGATGGTGGTGCGATGCTCTTTGCGAAAGTCGGGCACGGCATTGATGGCCTCCTGCACAGTGAAGAAGTCGCCGCTGCCATCTTTAGCCACTACCAAGTCGTAGTGACGTACATACTTGGCTAAGGCGGGAACCTCTTTGGCGATGGCATCTATCGTAAGAGAGGCAATCACACGGGCACCATACACATTTAGGTGTGTATTGTCTTGCAATCCCTTGGGCTTGGCCATCACTTGGTTGGCAGGCAACCACGTAAACAGCTTCTTGGAATCCTCCTCTCCCATACTCACTACCAAGTCGTGCGTGATGCGGTTCATATCGACAAAGGGAACGTTCAGTTCCTTGGCCACGTTGCGTGGTGAGTCGAGATAGGCACCGTGCGTATCGGTCAATACCCCGTTCACATAGTTACGTCGCACAATGGAGTTGAACAACACCGGTATGCCTCCTTTGGCACGTGCCTCGAGCACAAAGCGACGCAGGTTCTCGTCGAAGGTGGTGCCCGGGTCGGTATGCCGGTCTTCTTTGGGCTTCTCGTCGTTATGACCAAACTGAATGAAGAGGTAGTCGCCGGGCTTCATGAGTGAAAGCACTTTGTCCCAACGTCCTTCGTTGATGAACGACCTTGAGCTTCGTCCGTTCTGAGCGTGGTTGTCCACTTGAATATCTTCGGTGAAGAAGCCGGGCAATACATGACCCCATCCACGTTCGGGGTTTCCGCCTTCGAGTGATTTGTTAGCCATGGTTGAATCGCCAATCATGAAAACAGTGATCTTCGGTTTGTCTGCCTTGAAAGCGGTGAAGAAGCAGCAGAGTAGTAGCAGGGAGATTAGTTTGGATTTCATTGTACCTATTTAATTATGTGTATAGTAGACGAGTTATTTCACCGGCTTCCAGTCGCTACACCTCTTATATATATAGCTCCAGTCGTCGTAGCGGGCAGCCTCTTTCTTAGTGAGTTGCTTGGCCCACTTCACCCGTCCGGAGGTTGAGGCGCCTTCACCGGTATTGCCATACTCGGCATAGCGGGCGGTGGCTTCGTTGGCAGGATTCCGCCAGTTCTCCCAGCCGGCAGCCGTGATGTGCTTGCCCAACTCGCAACCGATAAAGACCACAGCTGCATACGGGCGCCACGGGCGACCCAGATAGACGCGGTCGATTCCTTCGGCAGCTGTCAGCTTGCAGTTCTTGAAGACATAGCCCACTTCAATCTCTTGCGGAGTAGAGGCTGCCGTCACAAAAGAGTTGCGCTTGCTGTGTATCTCGCATCCTTCAAACAGGGCGGTGGAGGGGCCGAAGATGAAGTCGGTGGTACCTTCGATGTAGCAATCCTTAAAGTAGAGACAGGCACCGGCCGCTCCGGTAAAGACCGTGTCCTGATTGCCCAGTATGCGACAGCCGATGAAGGCCAGACGGGTGCCTTCGGTGTGAAGTGCTACCGCTTGTCCCATCTGCGGGGCATTGTTTTCGATGGTTAGGTTGCGGAACGTAAGGTCATTGCCCTCTATCTTGAGCGTATAGGTGCGGAAGGTTCCCATCCGGTTAATGTTGGCGTGGTCGTCGTAGGTTATAATGGTCTTCCGGGCATCTTCGCCCACAAAGGTTACGTTTTGTAACCATGCGGGAATCACCAGTTTCTCCTTGTAGGTGCCGTTCTTGATGAGAACCGTCACCTTATAGTCCATGAAGGCACGGATGCCTTCCATCGCTTCGGTGAGCGTACGGTAGTCGCCCGTACCGTTACGTGCCACCACCAAGGTGTCTTTGTAGCGTGTCTGGGAAACCTGTTTCTGCTGGAGTACCCGCTCCACCTGTTGCAGACGTTCCCACTCGAGGCTGGCAAAGATAAACGGACCAACGGCCTTGGGGTCGTTGCTCCGAATGGTTTCGTTGATATAGTAGTTGTAGTCGCCCATGCGGTAGTTCTTACCACCCAGTCCGGCCACGGCGCAGGCGCGGGTGATGCTGACCACCCCGTTCTCGTCTACCTCTATGAAGTTGTTGAGGATGCCTTTATAGCCTTTGATGGCCACATCCAGATAGGAGCGGTCCAAGTAGCCTTTGCGCACCGCTTTGAAGAGAGCATACACAAACATGGTCGAGCAGGAAGACTCCAAGTAGTTGCCTTCGTCGCCACTGCGGTCGAGCACTTGATACCACAGTCCGGTCTTCTCATCCTGAATGCGCTTGATCTGCTTGGCCAGGTTGTGGAAGATAGCCAGCATGGAGTCGCGCTTGGCTTCGTGTTTGGGAATGAAGTCCAAGGCGTCGACAAAGGCCATGGCATACCAGCCCATGGCGCGTCCCCAGCTATGTTGCGACTGTCCGGTGGTCTTGTCAGCCCAACGCTCTTTGCGGCTCACGTCGCAGGCATGCCGGTAGAGGCCGTTCTTTGCATCATAGGTGTGCTTGGCTACCAGGATAAACTGATTGATGATGTCGGCATAGTCCTGCACCCGATTGTGGCGGTAGGCATACTCGGCATAAAACGGTTCGCCCATATACAACCCGTCCAACCACATCTGATTGGGATAGATTTTCTTGTGCCAAAAGCCGCCGTCGGCATTGCGCGGATGAGTGTCGATTTGGCTACGCAACAAGTCGATGGCTTTGTTGTATTTCTCCTCTTTGGTCTGGTCGTAGATGCGGAAGAGGAACTTACCCGAGTTGAGCCGGTCGATGTTGTACTCCTCAAGTTTGTAGGTTTTGATGCTGCCGTCGTTATTAATCATGGTATCGGCATACGCCAGCGCATAGTCGAACAGGCGCTTGTCTCCGTAACGGTCATACACATCCAGCACGGCCTGCAACTCGAGGCCGTGGCAATAGTCCCACTTCAGGGCTTTCTGGAAATCGAGTTGCCACGACTGCGGGCACCGAATCATCTCCGATTCCACCATACGTACCGACCAGGGAAGCCGGGTGCTCACCTTTTGTTGAGCAAATAGTTGCGTCGTGCAGAGGAATGCCACGGCAACCAGTGTCTTGCAAAGTAACTTATTCATATAATCATTCTTGTTTGGGGGTAATTAGAATTGTAAGAACTGGACAAAGATAATGGTTCTTACCGAATGTCGTGTGCGATAACAAACTAATTTGTGTTCGATAACGACCTTTTTTTAGATTTCTATTTGGTATCCATCAAATATTGCGTATTTTCGCACCGAATTAAGAACTAATCATTATAATATTAAATCGAAGTATTATGGGTACTAATCAAACAGTAGCAGGTAAGATGACCAACTACCGCTGGACCATCTGCGCTATGCTCTTCTTTGCAACTACAGTTAATTATCTCGACCGTCAGGTGCTGTCCCTCACTTGGAAAGATTTCATTGCTCCCGAGTTTCACTGGACAGACAACGACTACGGCACCATCACCGCCATCTTCTCCATCATCTACGCCCTTGGAATGCTCTTCGCCGGTCGGTTCATCGACTGGATGGGCACCCGTAAAGGTTACCTCTGGTCAATCGGCATCTGGTCGGTGGGTGCCTGTTTGCATGCCGTGTGCGGATACGCCACCGAACTGACGGTGGGATTGAGTGATTCCAGCGCCATGCTTGCCGTCGAGCAAGGTTCGGCCGTTGCCCTGACCATCGCCACGGTTAGCGTCTACTTTTTCATCGCCGCCCGCTTTGTGCTGGCACTGGGCGAGGCCGGCAACTTCCCGGCCGCTATCAAAGTAACCGCCGAATACTTCCCCAAGAAGGACCGCGCCTATGCCACCAGCCTGTTCAATGCCGGAGCCACCGTGGGCGCATTGGTTGCCCCCATCAGCATTCCCCCGCTGGCCTCCTACTTCAAGGAAATCGGCGTAGGAAACGGTTGGGAGATGGCCTTCATCGTCATTGGTGCCCTGGGATTCATCTGGATGGGCATGTGGGTGTTTATGTACGACGCCCCCGAGAAGAGCAAGTATGTCAACGCAGCCGAACTCGAATACATCGAACAAGATAAGAACGAAGAGACAGCAGCCGCCCCCGCCCCTGTCGCCGCCCCCAAGCAGGAAGAGAAGACCATCGGTTTCCTCAAGTGCTTCACCTACAAACAGACCTGGGCTTTTGCCTTCGGCAAGTTCATGACCGACGGCGTGTGGTGGTTCTTCCTATTCTGGACCCCCGCCTACATCAGCGACGTCTACGGCTTTGCCTCGGACACCGGCACGGCCATGCTGCTCATCACGGTGCTGTATGCCATCACCATGCTCTCTATCTATGGAGGTAAGTTGCCCACCATCATCATCAACAAGACCGGCATGAATCCTTACGCAGCCCGCATGCGGGCGATGCTCATCTTCGCCTTCTTCCCGCTGCTGGCGCTCTTTGCGCAACCCTTGGGCGCCTACTCCTACTGGTTCCCCATCATCATCATCGGTATTGCCGGTGCCGCTCACCAGTCGTGGTCGGCCAACATCTTCTCTACCGTGGGCGACATGTTCCCCAAAAGTGCCATCGCCACCATTACCGGTATCGGCGGCATGGCCGGAGGAGTGGGTTCGTTCCTGATCAATAAAGGTTCGGGTATGCTCTTTACCCACGCCGACGAAACGGGAATGACCTTTATGGGATTTGAAGGAAAGCCGGCCGGCTACTTCATCATCTTCGGCGTCTGCGCCGTAGCCTACCTCATTGGTTGGGTGGTGATGAAGGCGCTTGTGCCCAAGTATAAACCCATCGTGGTGGAGTAACTCTTCCCTTCCCCGATTAGTTGCACAAAAGGGGGTGTCCGCTAAGGGCACCCCTTTTTTGGTGGTCGTACTACCCGTCGCCGTACGGTTGTACCACTATATGCACAGCAGTTGCACAACCATACGCCTTGCAGTCGTACAACTATACGCCTCGCAGTTGCACAACTATATGCCTCGCAGTTGCACAACTCCCCACCCCACAGTCGTACAACTCCCCACCCCCCAGTTGCACAAGGCGCATACGGGTAGTTGCACAACCCTCCACAGGAAGGCTGCACAACCGTTCACAGAAGGGTTGCACAAGGCGTTGCAGGTAAGTTGGGCGGGAAGTCGGAGACGCGGTGTACGTCCGACAGGGGAAGGGGTGTACATAGAAAAAGGCGAGGCTTTTCACAAAGTCTCACCTTTTTCGTTTCAATAGGTATTAGTTTCTTTCTTAAGGTAAAAAGATTGTTTTCAGGATAACGGCGCAAAGATAGCCCTTTTCGGGCAGACAGAAGCATCGGAACGTGTGTTATACAACATACTTCGAGCCTCTGCCGGAAGTCTTTACGCTTGGGGATTCATCGCAACCGGTCGGCCGCGCGCACCATCACTTCGTCGCGATAGATGGCACGGAAGGCCAGGTAGTTCAGAATAAGGGATACGGCCGGAAGGCAGAGCGCCCAGCCGATGTGATAACCGGCTCCCAAATCGCTCTTGAGCAGGAGCATGAATACGACAAATACAACATAGTAGCCGGCCAATAGGATACTGTTGAAGATAACCATGCGCACCTGTAACATGCGGTTCCGGTAGAGCAGCAGGGTGCAGCCGGCAATGAGGGTGCTCAGCAGCAGAATAGCCAACAGCCCCCACGTGTAGTGGAAGGTGCCGCCCGGCAGTGTAATTCCCAGGGGGGTGAATTCCGAAAGTAAGGTGCCGTCGGGAGCAACGAACGAGCCCACCGGCAGACACATCGCCGCAATCAGCAGGAGGGTAACGAGCAGCAGGTAGACCGACTGGATACGTTGTATCATGGCTATTGCAGTTTCTCTTTTTCCTTAGCGGGATTGCGGTAGAAGATGCGACCTTCGGCGTATTCTTGCGTGGCAATCAGGGTGGGTTTGGGGAGTTTCTCGTAGAAGCGGGAGATTTCGATCTGCTCGCGATTCTCAAAGACCTCTTCGAGGTTGTCGCTGTAGCTGGCAAATTCCGATAGTTTCTTCGACAGATCGTTCTTGATCTCCTGACTTATTTGATTGGCACGTTTACCGATGATGCTTACGGTTTCGTAGACGTTGCCGGTATCGGCACACAACTCCATCATATCACGGGTAATCGTGGTAAGTGGAGCATTGGTTTTTTTGTAATCCATATCTGTTATCTAATACTTAATTGGTGACGGGTTCGTCCCGAAGCACCTCTTCCGAGGCTTTGAAGATGCGGTCGGCTTCTTTGAGATACTTACTTTCGGGGAATTCGTTCTTGAACGAGTAGTATTCGTCCAGGGTCTCGCGGTAGCGGTCGGCGCGTTTGTCTAATACGCTGTTGAGCGCCATCTCGTACTTGGCACGCAGAATCAAGATGGAGAGGTCTTCGCGAAGATTGGTGTAGGGATAGTCTTTGAGCGCGTTCTGGGCGGTGATTACGCAGGAGAGGTAATTGTTACCCAGGTAGTTACCCAAGTTGTAGTAGAGCTTGGCCGACTGATACTCTTTCATCACCAGCTTGTCTTGCAGCTTGAAGATCATCTCCTGCGCCTCCTCTTTCTTGGTACTCAGGGGGAAGTATTCCATGAAGAGCTGCAGCTGCTGAATGGCGCTGTAGGTGCCCGACTGGTCAAGCCGCGGCTCGGGGGTGTCCAAGTAGAGTGCCTTGCCCGCATGGAAGCGCGCCAGCTCGGTGAAGATGCCGCGCGGGTAGACATTGTAATATTGGATGAAGGTTTGAGCGGCCGTCTGGTAGTCGTGCTGATTGTAGTAGCACATGCCCAGCATGTAGAGCGACTCTTCTGCTTTGTCGGTACCCTTGAGGATGACAATCAGCTCGTTCAGCAGGGTGGCCGAACGGTTGTATTGTCCTTTGGCAAAGTAGTTTTTGGCTGCTTCATACTTATATTCATAATCGGTACTCTTCAACACCTTGTTATACTCTCCGCATGCGGAGAGCAGCAGCGCTGCAAGCAACGTTAGTAGGATATTTTTCTTCATGCCGGGATTTTTGGGAAATAATGGCGCAAAGATAGGGCTTCGTAACGAATTGAGCAACTAACGGAGTGGTTTTTTCAAGGTCGTTACAGTTTGTAGAGGTCGCTGGCGGCCAGCAGATCGATCTTACGGTCGGTGAGCACGCGGATGCACCCTTCCATGTCGTTGGGACGAATGATTACATTGGCTGCCTGCCCGTTGGCAAACGAATACATGTATTCGATGAAGACGCCTTCGTCCGAGAGATAGCGGAGCACCTTGGAGAGCGAACCGGGGATGTTCGGGCAGCTGATGCCCACCACGTCGGTGACGTTGACGGCAAAGTGTTGCTCTTTCAAGGCCTTATAGGCTTTTTCAGGTTGGGAGACAATGCCGCGCAAGATGCCGAAGTCGGCATTCTCGGCGATGCACAGGGCGGAGAGGTTGATGCCTTCGCGGGCAAGTACTTCGGTGACTTCGGTCAGACGTCCCGACTTGTTTTCCAGAAAGATGGAGAGTTGTTTGGCTACCATAGTGAGCAGAATTTAATGATGAGGGAATCAGGTTGACTATAAAAAGAGGGGAACGGCAGGGTTAGAACTTGCGGTTGTCGATCACCCGCTTGGCCTTGCCGGTGCTCCGCTCGATGCTGCGGGGTTCTACCAGCCGGACGTCTACCGAGAGTCCGAGTACGCTTTGCAGGCGGGCGGCGAGCTTCTTTTGGAGCGCCAGCATCTTGTTGATCTCGTCGGAGTAGTACTCTTGGCGCACCTCCACGCGCAATTCCATGGTGTCGGTGTTGTGGACGCGGTCTACTATCAGGAGGTAGTGCGGCTCAAACTCGCTCAGCTCAAGAATGACCGACTCTATTTGCGTGGGGAAGACGTTGACCCCGCGGATGATGAGCATGTCGTCGCTGCGTCCCAGGATGCGGTCCATCCGCACCAGGGTTCGTCCGCAGGCGCACCGGTCGTAGTGCAGGGCGGTGAGGTCTTTGGTGCGGTAGCGCAGCAGCGGCATTCCCTCTTTGGTCAGGTGGGTGAACACCAGCTCGCCCATCTCGCCCTGGGGGAGCGGTTGCAGGGTTTGCGGGTCTACTATTTCGGGGAAGTAGTGATCTTCGTTCAGGTGGGTGCCGTCCTGGTATTCGCACTCGTAGCCTACGCCCGGACCGGCTATCTCGCTCAGGCCGTAGATGTCGTAGGCTTTGATGCCCAGCTTCTCTTCAATCTCGTGACGCATCTTTTCCGTCCACGGTTCGGCACCGAAGGCGCCCACGCGCAGCTTGAACTCGCCCTTCGGCAAGCCGGAATCTTTGATGGCGTCGGCCAGATAGAGGGCATACGAGGGGGTACAGCAGAGCACGGTAGAACCAAAGTCGTGCATCAGCGTGATCTGCTTTTCGGTGTTACCCGACGACATGGGGATGACCGAAGCGCCGATGTGCGCGGCACCGTCGTGGGCACCCAGTCCGCCGGTGAACAGTCCGTAGCCGTAGGAGACCTGGAAGAAGTCGGCAGCCCCGGCACCGTAGGCGGTAAAGGCACGTGCCACGCACTCGGTCCAGGCGGCCAGGTCTTTACGGGTGTAACCCACCACGGTGGGCTTGCCGGTGGTGCCCGATGAGGCGTGAATGCGCACAATCTGGCTCATGGGCACGGCGCACAGGCCGAAGGGATAGTTGTCGCGCAGGTCGTACTTGGTGGTAAAGGGGAGCTTGACGATATCGTCAATGGACTGGATATCGTCGGGCGTCAGGCCCATCGCTTGCATCTTCTTGCGATAGAAGGGGGTGTTGTGGTAGACATGCTCCACCAACTGTTTGAGGCGAATGCTTTGTAGGCGGCGCAGGCTCTCGCGCTCCATGCATTCCATGCTTTCATTCCAAATCATAATTGTATTGGGGTTCTTGATTATTTCGTGCAAATATAAGCATATATCTGAAAACTTCTGCAAGAGTTAGCAGAACAGTTCTGCAAGAGTTAGCAGAGCACTTCTGCAAGAGTTAGCAGAGCACCTCCCTTAAGCTTGGCAGAGCACCTCCCTTAGGGTTAGCAGAACACCTCCCTTAGGGTTAGCAGAGCACTTCCCTTAGGGTTAGCAGAGCACCTCCCTTAGGGTTGAGGGAAGTGCTCCCTACCGGCTACCCTGCTGCGTTACCAGCTCGAAGTATTTGATTAGCAGTTTCTTAGCGGCCGCATAAGAGGTGAGTTTTCCGGCCAGCACCTGCTGCTCCTGCTCGCTCAGGAGCGCTTCAATGACAGGGTTCTGATAGAAGCTGTTGCGCAGGCACTCGTTGATGGCCTCGTACATGCGGTATTTGCTCTGCTCGTGCCGACGGTGGTAGAAGTAGCCGTTGTCCTTGACAAAGGCCATGTAGCGGTAGATCATCTCCCAAATCTCTGCGATGCCCAGGCCGTAGAAGCCCGAGTAGGTGAGCACCTGCGGCGTCCAGCCGCTTTCGGGAGGGGGAAAGAAGTGCAGGGCGTTGCGGAAGTGGCTGGCGGCCAGATTGGCGCGTTCGATGTTGTCGCCGTCGGCTTTGTTGATGACGATGCCGTCGGCCATCTCCATGATGCCGCGCTTGATGCCCTGCAATTCGTCGCCCGTGCCGGCCAGCTGGATGAGCAGGAAGAAGTCGACCATCGAGCGCACCATGGTTTCGCTCTGCCCTACCCCGACGGTCTCGACGAAGATCTTATCGAAGCCGGCCGCCTCGCACAGGATGATGGTTTCGCGTGTTTTGCGCGCCACCCCGCCCAACGACCCGGCCGAGGGCGTGGGACGGATAAACGAATCGGGGTGTACGGCCAGCTTTTCCATACGCGTCTTGTCGCCCAGGATGCTACCGTGGCTGCGCTCGCTGCTCGGGTCGATGGCCAGCACGGCCAGCTTGCCGCCATAGCGCTCGAGCACATGGATGCCGAAGACATCGATCGAGGTGCTCTTGCCCGCGCCGGGCACACCGCTGATGCCGATGCGCACGGAGTGGTTCGAGTGGGGCAGGCAGCGCTCGATGACCTCTTGCGCCAGTGCTTCGTGTTCGGGTTTGAGGCTCTCGATGAGTGTGACGGCCTGGCTGAGCACCGTGACGTCGCCCTTGAGGATGCCTTCGAGGTAGTCGGCTACCGAGAGTGGACGCCGTACCTTCTTGTGGCGGAAGTAGGGATTGACCGAGGCGGGCTGCTCGATGCCCGCATTGACGGTTAGCCCTTTGTAGTTTTCGTCATTTTCAGGATGTTCCATGAGGGAGGGGGATTAGGGGTTGTGCAAATTGATTTCTACCTTGGGTTGCCGGGGATCGTTGGTGATCAGCAGCACGCGCAGGCGCTGCTTCTTCTTGGCCGAGGCTTTCCGGTCTACCGTGATGCGCAGGCGGGTGGTCTCGCCCGCCTTCAGGGTGCGCTTCTTCAGGCTGACTCCCACGGCCGGATTGAACACCTGCAGTTTGTCGATGTGCAGCGTGGCCTCTCCGGTGTTGGCCAGGCGGATGTCGCACTGCGCCTTGTTCTTCTTGACGGGCAGCGTGCTCAAATCCACCTGGGTGGCCGACAGATGGATGGCCGGCTGATGCGCCGAGGCGGCGGTGGAGGAGAAGTCGGGCAACAACACCACCGTGAAGGGCAGCTCGTTCTCCGCGCTCACCTTATCGCCCATGAAGCGCGAGAGGTAGACCGAGGTTCGGGTCAATCCCAGCTCTAACTTTCCGGTTTGCAGCCTCAGGGTGATGATGCCCCGCTCTTGGGGTTGCAACACGGCGGGCGTGGCTGTCATCTTCAAATAGGAGGGCAGGTGCATCAGCACCGGTTCGTAGGGCTGGTCGGAAAGGTTGATCACACCGATTTGCATCGTGGGCTGCTCGCCGCGATGCGTGTCGGCAAAGGCTATCTCCTCTTTGTCGAGCCGAATCTGATCGTACAAATAGGGGTAGTCGCGGCCATCCTCTTTCACCTCAAGCTTCACCCATCCGCTAAAGTGCAGGTAGAAGGGTGCCGCTTGCGCATTGGTGTGTACGGCCACTGCCTTGGCGAAATGCCCCAAGGATTGGGCATCGAATGTGACCGCAACAACGCCTTTGTGACCGGGTGCAATGGCGCTTCGGGTCCACTCGGTGGCCGTGCAGGCGCAATCTGGTTCCACCTGTGAGAGCAAGAGCGGGCGGGTGCCGGTGTTGGTGATATGATATTCCACCGTGACCGGACGTTTCCACGCTATTTGCCCGAAGCTGTAGGTCTGTTTATCGGAGGAAAAACGCGGCTGCGCCGTAGCCGCAAGCACTACGAGTGCCGACAAGAGGATGCTTAACAAGAGTCGTTTCATGAGTAGATAGTGTGAGGGGACTATTGGGGGGGATGATTAGTTATCTATGACCACGGATAGGGAGGCCGAATGTGCCGCATACTCGGGAGCGTAGGCCGACTGCACGGTGGCCAATCCCGCTTCGTACCGTCCCTGGCGGGCTATGCGGTAGCTGTATTCCAACACATACACGCCCTTGCCCAAGGCATCGAAGAAGAAATTGGTCGAGGCGTCCTTCAACTCAATGTAGTAGCCCAAGCCGTTGTTCCACCGATAGCCCGAGAGGGTATAGAGCGGCTCGAAGCAGGCGGCGCGTTCGTCTTTGAGCTGCACGTAGTCCATGGCGCGGTCTAAGCGAATGGTCAGGCGAACCACCACCTTATCTCCCACGGCCAGGCCAGTGGAGGCCGTCACCGGCTTCAACGCAGCCTTTCCTTGGGCGGACAGCTGTTCCACATAGAGCTTCTTCTCTACGGAAAGTTCCTTGCCGGAGGCCTTTACCTCGGCCATCGGCGAACGATATTGGGCATACACAGCCCCGTAGGCGATGCCGCCGTGTGGTTTCCCAACGGTCAGTGACTTGGCCTTCAGCTGGGGGCTTCCTTGGGTGAAGGTCTGCTTGAAATAGCCCTCGGCATTGCCGGCATCGATGACCAGCGGACGGTTATCGAGCAAGATACGCACCTGGTTTCCGACGGCCAGCAGGCCGTCGCCACTGTTGCCCGCGAGCAGGGCTTCCACCGCATCCACCGTGGCCACTGCCGAGCGCCATGCGGTGGTTTGTTTCTGTTTCAACAGCCAGATCTTCATCTCATCCAGCAAGGCCTCGTTGCCACCGGCCAATCGCAGGGCTTCCATCACCGCGGTGTGAATGGAGACGGGTTGCATGCCCCACAAATAGGAGGTTTCGTGGAAGGCAAAGTAGGCACCGCGCTCATCGGTCTGCACCAAGTGTTCCTTGAGGGAGGCGATGCAATCGGCAGCCTCGGCGGCACGCCCCGCTTTGAGCATCACAACGGCCAAACGGGCTTTCGTACGCATGTTGTCGGTCGAGAGTTGCTTCCCGGCCAAGGCCAGGAAGTAGCGCTGCACCTCCTTGCGGCTAATGGGCAAATTAGAGAAGGAGGCCAGGTAGAGATAGTCCAGCGCTGCGCCCGAGAGCGTTGCCCGGGTGCCCTCTTTTTCGGCTTTCCGACAGGTTTCATATTCCTTCGAGGCTTCACCCTCCAGGTATTGCCACGCTTTGGTTTGCAACGCCAAGCAAGCGGCGTCGGGACTGGGGATAACGGTGTTCACACGAACAAGCAACTCCAAAATAGCAGCCGTGGTG
>JAISHB010000024.1 GCA_031262785.1 Prevotellaceae bacterium | reverse complement strand
TGGTTAAACTCTTCTTTTACACAACAAAAGTAAGACTTTAACCACGGCAACAAAACCTGCTCACTCATATAAGCAGATAAAGACACCGCAAACTTAAGGTTTCGCCGGCGGTTACGCATAGTTCAACCCCTTCGGGGTTAGGAGGGGCGTTTCCGGAAAATACAGGGAATCATCCCGTGGGTTCATCCCCACCGTCCCCGCCGCTGTTCCCGCCGCCGCCCGCGTCCCCGTCACCGGCCCCGGAGGGATGCTTTCCCTTCTGGTGGAAGATCTCGTGCCGGTAGCGCAGAATCACGGAGTTGAGGTAGCTGATGAAGTCGGCATAGCCGCTCTCGCCTTCGAGCTGGACGTGTGCGTTGAGCGTTTCGATAAAATAGTGGTAGGCTGCGTCGGTGGCTTTGCGTGCCGAGCGAAGCGCGCCGTTGACGTGGTCTTTGCGATCGGTATCGCGCTGCTCCATCAGGTCGATGACCCGCTGGTTGGCGCTTGCCAGGTCGCTGACCAATTCGGTCAGGCCGATCCGGCCGATGTCGGCCGCATAGGTGGTTTGACAATCGTGGATGAGGTTGCCCATCAGTCCCGACTTCTGGTCGAGCTGTCCCTCTACATTGATGTTATAATTCCGAATCACTTGCACCACCGCAGTGGCCGAGGGAGCCAGCTCGAGCACCGTGAGGTAGCTGTTGGCCACCTTGTGGAGTGAGGTGAAAAGCGTGACGCGCTGTTTGTCGGCGGCCACAATCTCGGCCGTGAGCAAACTCTTGGAAGAGAGCTTGAGCAAGCTCTCTTCCTGCTCCACGGCTTTTTCGAACGCCTCAATTTCGAGACTCATTCGTTTGGCGACAATGGGATCGGATTTGGCTCTCTTAACGGTTTCGCTGGTGTAGAGAGCGTGGACGCCGTTGTTCAGGCGTGTAATCGGGAAAGAAACTACTTTTTGCATTTTGTTTGTTCTCTTCTAAGTTAAACATGCTTGTGCGTTCGCCGTGCGCATCCGCGCTACCGGGAAACGGCCGCAAAGGTAAGCATTGCACGGAAATCTGCAACCCCCTCCCCTTTCGTTTTTACAAAATTAACGCTGCAACGTGTCCGGCGGAACTCCGGTGACCCTTTTGCCGGCACGTCCATAAGCCGGCTCATTTCCGCCGGCTCATTTGCAGGTGTGCAAAGGCACGAACGGAACTCCGGTGACTCTTTTGCAGACATGCAAAGATACCATCGGAACTCCGCCGGCTCTTTTGCAACTACGCAAAGAGGCCATCGGAACTCCGCCGGCTCATTTGCAGCTTCGCAAAGAGGCCGGCGGAACTCCGGTGGTTATCCGGTCTTACTCCACATAGAGCACCAGTCCCTTCAGGTACTCTCCTTCGGGGTGATAGATGTTGACCGGATGGTCGGCGGGTTGGGTGAGTTGGTGCAAGATGCGCACCCGTCGTTTCGACAGGGCGGCAGCCGTGAATACGGCCGTGCGGAACTGTTCGCGGCTGATGGCTTGCGAGCAGGAGAAGGTAAAGAGAATGCCGCCGGCGCCAATCTTGTCGAAGGCCTTGGCGTTGAGCTTGCGGTAGCCCTGCAGGGCGTTGTGCACGGCGTCGCGGTGTTTGGCAAAGGCGGGCGGGTCTAAGACGATGAGGTCGTAGCGGTGCTCCATGGCATCGAGAAACTTAAAGGCATCTTCGGCGTAGGCGGCATGGCGGGAATCGGCGCCGAAGTTCAGCTCCACGTTGCGGTTGGTCAGCGTGGTGGCTTTGGCCGAGCTGTCGACCGAGTGGACGAGGGTGGCTCCGCCGCGCAGGGCGTAGACGGAGAAACCGCCGGTGTAGCAAAACATGTTCAGCACCGAGCGTCCGGCGGCGTAGCGCTCTGTCAGGGCGCGGTTGTCGCGCTGGTCGATGAAGAAGCCGGTCTTTTGTCCCTTCAACCAGTCGATGTGGAACTGTAAGCCGTTCTCCAACGCCACGAAGTGGTCGCTCCCGCCCAGCAGGTAGCCGTTTTCGGGGAAGAGGTCGGCCTTGAAGGGAAGGGTGGCTTCCGACTTGTAGTAGATGTGGTCGACCACGTCGGACATTACTTCGTGGAGTGCCCGGGCAAGCTCCATACGGCAACGGTGCATGCCGGCCGAATGCGCCTGCATGACGGCGGTGCGACCGTAGAGGTCGATGATCAGGCCGGGGAGATGGTCGCCTTCGCCGTGTACGAGCCGAAAGGTGTTGTTGGCGGGGGTGAGCAGACCGATGCGCTCGCGCAACGTGCGCGCCAAGCCAAGAAGGCGCACCCAGTGGGCGTAGTCGATGACGTCGGCTTGATGAAAGGAGAGCACGCGCACGGCGATGCTGCCCACTTGGTAGTGTCCTTTGGCGATGAACTCGCCCCGGGCGGTGTAGAGGTCGACGACGTCGCCCTCTTCGGGTTGTCCGTCGATGCGGGCGATGGCGCCCGAGAAGACCCACGGGTGGAAGCGCTTGAGCGACTCCTCTTTCCCTGTTTTGAGGTAGATGTTAGCCATGCGTGCAGGTGGAGCGTTGTTGGAGCAGGTGGTAGATGCGCAGGCAGGCCCATGCGTCGGTGGCGGCGTAGCGCATCTGCGGCTCGGTGAGCGTCTGGGCTTCCCAGTTGGTGAGGCGTTGGCCTTTGGATATCTTTTCGCCGAACAAGATGCCGTAGATTTTCTGCAGGCTTTTCTCTTCGATGCCGAAGCCGCGTACCATATCTTGCAGGTCGATGCAGGCTCCCGGGGTGAAGGGGGCGCGTTTGTGCAGCATCAGGAAGTCGTCGCGCAGCGAAAGCCCCACTTTGAGGAGGGTGGGGGTCTCGAGCAACCAGATGACATCGGGGGTCAGCCCGATGAGGTTGAGCCGGAACAGGAAGCAGTGTGTGAGGGTGGCCACTTGCAGCAGTGCCACCTTGTGTAGCTGTCCTTTGATGTAGGAGGGGCGGGTTTCGCTGTCGATGCCTACCTCGGTGGCCTCTGCCCGGAGGAAGTCTACGGCGCTTCGGGCGGCTTCGGCCGACTGCACCAGGGTAATCTCGCCGGTGAAGAGTGCTTTGGGCATCTCTTTAAGGGCTTCTTTGTCGATGGTTTCTTTAAATGGGGTCATACGAGGGTGTTTCTTTACGGCTGTATCTTACTTCGTGCAAGGCGCGCAGGGTATTGACCAAGGTTTGTCCCCAATACTCCCCGAATTGTTCGCGGCAGCGGGCGGCGGCCTCGTGCATGGTCTGATCGAAGCCCAGACGGAAAACGAAGACGAAGTCTTTGACCGCCTGGTAGAGGTCGGCCAGGTCTTCGGCGATGCTTCGCTTGATGGGTTGGTCGCTGTAGACCATCTCTTGGACGAAGACATCTAAGTAGTCGTCGGCATCGGCCATGACTTCCGCCAGACTCAGGCGCAACACTTCGTACACCTCTTCGGTCACGTAGTGCTCAAGCTCCTCCTCGTCCGTCACCTCGAGCGGCGGGAGCAGCTGGGCTTTCAGATAGAGCAACGGCAGGAGCTTCAGGGTGGTCTCGACGAAGGCTTCGCGCTTCATCCCTTCGGCCTGCTCCATGAATTTGCAGAACTCGGCGGCTACCGTGACAAATTCTACTACGTTGCGGTTGAATATCTTTTCGGTCTCTTTTTCCATACCTTGATTTTAGGGAGGCAAAGGTACAAAATCTGTGGAAGTATGGGAGAATATTTGTACTTTTGCGCCACACTCATCGTGAAAATCCCCTATGGCAAAGAAGCAAGTCACCCCCAAGAACGAACAGAAGGCTGTGCTGTTCGACCAGATAGTCGCCACCTTGAAGAATGAAACGCTCCGCTTCATCTGCGGATTGATATTGGTGATATTCGCCATCTTTCTGCTGCTGGCTTTCACCTCCTTTTTTGTAACGGGCGCCGCCGACCAAAGCTTGGTAGAGGGCGGCGGCGACGTGCTGATTTCCACCCACAACGGGGCGAAGAACTACGCCGGATCGCGCGGGGCGCAGCTGGCCGAGTTCCTGATCAACGATTGCTTCGGGTTGTCGGCCTTCTTCATTGTGCTCTTCGTGGGCGTGGTGGGGCTTAAGTGGATGCGCGTGCGCCGCTTCCGCTTGGTCCGCTGGTTTGTGGGGTGCGCCTTGGCGCTGGTCTGGTTTTCCCTCTTCTTTAGTATGCTCTTGCAGGGTTACTTCCCCAGCAGTTTTATCAACCCGGGGGGGATGCACGGGCTGAACATCAGCCGGTGGATGGCTTCGCAGGTGGGTGTGCCGGGCGTCTGGATGATTTTGCTGGTGGTGGCGGTCGGCTACTTGGCCTACCTGAATGCACACACCGTGGTGTGGCTGCGCAAGCTGCTCACCCTGAGCTTCCTCAAGCGAACCAAACGGGAGAAGAGGGACGACGCTCCCCTCGCCGCTCCAATCGAATCCCGGGAGGGTGAGACCCCCGAGGCCTTCACCACTTCGTGGCAGGCCAGAGGGTCGGGCGAAACGCCCCCCACCCCGCCACAGGCCGACCCCACCTTCGAGGTGGAGGCTCCGCAAGAGGCCGATGCCGACGAGCCGGCCAAAGAGAGCGATGCGGGCGAGGCGAAGGACCCCGACTTCCTCATCGATGCGGGCGAGGAGGAGGAGGCTTATCACGGAGGCGAACAGGAACCTTACGACCCCCGTCGCGACCTCTCCAATTATCACTTCCCGCCCATCGAGCTGATGAAGTTCTACGACAATGCCGAACCCTCGATCGACATGGATGAGCAGAATGCCAACAAAGACCGCATCATCAACACCTTGCGCAGCTTCGGCATCGGTATCAATACCATCAAGGCTACCGTAGGTCCCACCGTCACGCTCTACGAAATCACGACCGAGAAAGGGGTGCGCATCAGTAAGATCAGGGGGTTGGAAGATGACATCGCGCTGAGTCTTTCGGCGCTCGGCATCCGTATCATTGCTCCCATACCGGGCAAAGGCACCATCGGTATCGAGGTGCCTAACTCCAACCCCAAGATAGTGTCGGGACAGAGCATCATCGGGAGCAAAAAGTTTCAGGAGTCGACGGCCGACTTGCCCATCGCACTGGGAAAGAACATCTCCAACGAGGTGTTTATGGTCGACCTGTGCAAAATGCCCCACATCCTGGTGGCCGGCGCCACCGGACAGGGTAAATCGGTGGGGTTGAATGCCATCATCACCTCCTTATTATATAAGAAGCATCCTTCGGAACTCAAATTTGTGCTGGTCGATCCGAAAAAGGTGGAGTTCAGCATCTACTCGGTGATTGAACGACACTACTTGGCCAAGCTTCCCGACGGCGACGAACCCATCATCACCGACGTGCGCAAGGTGGTGCAAACACTCAACTCGGTCTGTGTGGAAATGGACACCCGTTACGACCTCTTGAAGCTGGCACACGTGCGAAACATCAAAGAATACAACGCCAAGTTTATCGACCACCGGCTCAATCCCGAAAAGGGGCATAAGTTTATGCCCTACATCGTGGTGATTATCGACGAGTTTGGCGATTTGATCATGACCGCCGGCAAGGAGATTGAATTGCCCATCGCCCGCATCGCCCAATTGGCACGCGCCGTGGGCATCCACATGATCATTGCCACGCAACGTCCCACCACCAACATCATCACCGGCACCATCAAGGCCAACTTCCCCGCCCGGGTGGCGTTCCGGGTCTCCTCGATGATCGACTCGCGCACCATCCTCGACCGTCCGGGCGCCAATCAGCTCATCGGACGCGGCGACATGCTCTTCTTGCAAGGTGCCGACCCCGTGCGGGTGCAATGCGCCTTCATTGACACGCCCGAGGTGGAGGAAATCACCCGATTCATCTCCAAACAGCAGGGCTATCCCACCGCCTTCTTCCTACCCGAGTATGTTGATGAGAACGGCGGGGGCAGCGACCTGGGCGACGTAGACATGGGACGACTCGACCCGCTCTTCGAAGAGGCCGCCCGGCTGGTGGTCATTCACCAGCAAGGCTCCACCTCACTCATCCAACGTAAGTTTGCCATCGGCTACAACCGCGCCGGACGATTGATGGATCAGCTCGAGAAAGCGGGCATCGTCGGTCCCACCCAGGGCAGCAAGCCGCGCGATGTGCTCTGCGTGGACGAAGCCGACTTGGAGATGCGCTTAAACAATTTCAAGTAACCGACTGTTCCTTTCCAATTACGCATCATGCCCATGAAAAAGATTCTTGGAGTATACCTCCTCGTCCTGGGGTGCCTGGCACCAACCGTTGCGGGGCAAACGCTCACCGCCCGCCAAACCATCGACCGCGCCGCCGGGAAGCTGCGCCAGGCCGGAGGCGTCGAAGCAACATTCACCTTGTCGGCCACCGCGCCCGACGGGCAGACCGGCACCTCTACCGGCACCCTCCGCATGCAAGGCAACCGGTTCGTACTCGATGCCGCGGACATGCACACGTGGTTCGACGGGCACACCCAATGGACCTACGTGCCCGACAACAACGAAGTGAACCTCTCCACGCCCAACGACGAGGAGCTGCAGAGCATCAATCCCTACGCTTTATTATACCTCTACCAAGAGGGCTACGACATCCGGTTCGGAGCAAACCGCTACGAGCTGGTGCTCAAAGCCACCGACAAGAAACGGGAGCTACGCACCATCACGCTGCGGCTCGACGCCCGGACGTGGCTTCCCACGCACCTGTCCACACGCACCCGGAACGACGAACAGGCCGAGATTGAAATCACCTCGTGCCGAACGGCACAGCACTATCCCGACAGCCTCTTTCGTTTCGATGCCAAACAATATCCCACGGCCGAAATCATCGACCTTCGATAGCATTCCCCTCAAACAACTATATTCACCCCTAAAAACAATTTCCCACACACCTATGGAAAAAGAAAAAGTAACCTGTTTAATTATCGGTTCGGGACCGGCCGGCTACACCGCCGCCATCTATGCCGGCCGCGCCAACCTCTCGCCCGTGCTCTACGAAGGTCTGCAGCCGGGCGGACAGCTCACCACCACCACCGAGGTGGAAAACTTCCCCGGTTATCCCGACGGCGTGAGCGGTCCGGTGTTGATGGACGACCTGCGCCGCCAGGCCGAACGCTTCGGCGCCGACTTGCGCTACGGCATTGCCACGGCCAGCGACCTGGGCGCGACTCCCTACAAGATAACTATCGACGACGAGAAGGAGATTGAAACCGAGACCCTGATCATCGCTACCGGTGCCACCGCCAAATACCTCGGTCTGGAAGATGAAAAGACCTATGCCGGCATGGGGGTGAGCGCCTGCGCCACCTGTGACGGCTTCTTCTACAAAAAGAAAACCGTGGCCGTAGTGGGCGGAGGCGACACCGCCTGCGAAGAGGCTGTTTACCTGGCCGGTCTGGCCGCCAAGGTCTACCTGCTGGTGCGCAAGCCCGCTTTGCGCGCCTCCAAAATCATGCAAGAGCGATTGGCGAAGCATCCTAACATTGAAGTGCTCTACGAGCACAACGCCGTGGGACTTTACGGCGAAAAAGGGGTGGAAGGAGTGCACTTGGTTAGACGCATGGGCGAGGCCGACGAACATCGCTACGACCTGCCCATCGACGGATTTTTCCTGGCCATTGGCCACCAGCCCAACTCCGCCATCTTCAAGCCCTACTTGGAGACCGACGAAACCGGTTATATCCACACCGAGGCCGGCACGCCCCGCACCAAGCTTCCCGGCGTGTTTGCGGCCGGCGATGTGGCCGATCCGCACTACCGTCAGGCCATCACGGCCGCTGCCAGCGGTTGCAAGGCGGCGCTGGAGGCCGAGAGATACCTCTCGTCGAAATAAAAACACGCCCTTTTTTAGCAAAACTTTTGTCGGATTGAAAAAAGCCTTTATCTTTGCACCCGCAAAACAGCAAAAAGGGTGTCATAGCTCAGTTGGTAGAGCAAAGGACTGAAAATCCTTGTGTCCCCGGTTCGATTCCTGGTGACACCACAAAAAGAAAGAAGCAGTTACACGCCAAGGTAACTGCTTCTTTCTTTTTGTGGGGGTTGCCCGTGCCCATACTTCAGAGAGGGGATGATAGGGACGGTTCCGTCTCCTATTGATTCGTGTTTGAGGGATTCATAGTTACAAAGAGTTGCAGCAAGTAATCAAGGAAAAAGGATGAATCTGGGGTGCAAACAGGGGTTTCCTTGCCGGAAAAATCCTGCTTTTGCATAAAAACAGCCTTTCCCACAGCTGGGAAACGTTGCTTTTAAACTAAAAGTGGCTTTCCCTAAATTGGGAAAGTTACTCTTTTGGATATGTATACGGTTCCCACCATTGGGAAAGCTTCCTTTTGGATATGTATGCGATTCCCAACTTTGGGAAAGGTTGTCCTTTGGATAGATATACGTTTCAACAAATTGGGGAAGCCATCTTTTGGATATGTATACGGTTCAACAAATTGGGGAAGCTACTTTTTGTCCGAAAACAAGATTTTCCGGCTGCGGGAAAGGCTGTTTTTATCCAAAAGCAGATTTTCCACGAATTGGATAAGGTTATAATTGCATAAAAACAGCGTTACCTCTACCGGAATTAGTTGGTTTTACCTACTTTTGCCGCCGTTAATGCAAAGGGAAGCCTATCCGCAGACTTCCTGCTACTTAACTTCATCAATAAAAACTAATGTTCATGTACAAAGAAAACGAAATGCAGGGGATACCGACCCATGCCTTAGACAATCC
>JAISHB010000022.1 GCA_031262785.1 Prevotellaceae bacterium | reverse complement strand
GACCGACTACGGCCTCTCCGACGACTTCCAAAGCGACACCAGCTTCTCGTGCGACTCCTACTCCATCGGCTTGGGCGCCGCCCTGAACCTCACCTCGCACCTGCGCCTCAACCTCGCTTACTTCTGGACCACCTACAGCGACTACACCAAGCCTGCCGACCCCGCTAAAAACGTCCTGAGCACCAACGTCTACGGCCGCACCAACAAAGTCTTCGGCCTTGGCATCGACTATCGATTCTGATAAATGAAGAATGAGGAATGAAAGAATAAAGAACGAAAAGTAAAGAGTCGAATGGCTACACAAGTCAAATAATTTCTGATTGCAAAGAGAGCGGTTTCGCAACGCAAAGAGATAGCTTTCGTAACGTATTGAATTAGGGTTCACAACATAAAGAGATACGATGTGCAACTCAATGAGTGACGAACCCTCATTCAATGCGTTGCACGCCTCAAGTCATTGAGTGACGCAACCTAATCCAAAGGGTGGCTGGCGCAGTACATCAGTGGCGCGAAGAAGCCATCAGATGAGCGCGCCAAAGAGATTATTGCCACTATTCGGCATATTGGGGCGGAGCTTGCGGCGATATCGTGATTTCATGTAAGATTGCCGCACCAAACAATCATTGCCATTCTAAGAACGTTAAGCGACAGCTTCTTCACAGAACTTGATACCCCATTATATCTAAGGTCGGTTCACATATATATCTAAAGTGAGCTTACCTTTATATCTAAGGCCGGTTCTACTTTACACTAAAGCTTGGCTTACATATATATCTGCGAGGAAGCTATCTCCAAACGGAGAGAAAAAATTATTGCCAAACTCAAAAAATTCCTGTGATGCACTCTAAAGAGCAACTGCCACCGCCTTACGGATTTCGGCAAGGCACTTGGAGAGCTTTGTATCCTTTTTAGCCACTTGCATGTTGTAGCTCATTTGCATGTTGAGCAGGGCAGTAGGTTCCAATCCCAGAGCTGCCTCTATGCGCAATGCGAAATCGGTATTCACCGGACGCTTACAGTTCAATACCTCATTGAGGTATGAATAAGCTATTCCCATTTGCTTCGCGAGTTTCTTTTGCGAGATACCCCGAGACTCTATTTCTTCCTTCAATATCTCACCCGGATGCGTTGGGATGAACGGCTCGATGTTATTTGCAATCATATTGGGGTCAACCCCTTTAATTGTAATCATAACTATGCTATTTATAATGGTTCGACAATTCTATAATATTACAAATCGTGGCAACTGTTTGTTCGCCGTCGATTATTTCTTCAAACTCAATACGGTATTGGTTGTTTATCCTAACAGAAGAGAGCCCTGCTTTATCACCTTTCAATCGCTCGTAATTCAATCCATTGTATTTTATCAATTCTGATGTGTCGGGTTGAGCAATCAGGAAGTTGATGGTATGGATATATTTGCGGACAATAGCGGGCTGAAACCGATGCTTTTTATCGGATGTCTTTCCACTTTGATAAAGCTCCAGCAGATACTGCTTTTCAAATACAACTCTCATCCTGTTACTACTTTATTTGCCGCAAAGATACTGTTTTATCCGATATATTCACTAAAAAGTGATTTATCTTACGACAACAGCAAGGATAATTAAAAAATCAGCCCTCCTCTTTTTTATCATAAATTGATATAATCGCGCGGCTTCGTTGTATACCTATTATGTAGTTATCGGGTGATGGTACGCATAATATACACAAACCAGAGTATTCATCTTAAAGAAAAGCATTCTATGAAGAAAATTGTGATTTCCGCCTTTGTGGCTCTGTTTGCCATAGGGGCTTTTACTGCTTGTCAAAGCGGTACGGAAGAAGCGAGTGCTATTGTAGGCAACTACACCGGCACTATGACATCTAATTATTTAGGCACTCTCGGCGGGGATGATGGACCTATCCCCACCGTCATCGAGGATCCCTATACGATTGCCATCAATATGAATCCCTTTAATCTCGGAGAGTTTTTTGTAGGAGTCGTGACTTTCAAAATTGGTGAAGTGACCATACCCGCCATCAACCTGCCTTGCGCCATTGTGGCATCGGGCGGCGGATATGTTATCCAGGATAGCCGCATTCCGCTCGATCTGACCATCAAAGGGCATGAAGTTACTGCTTTGGATGTGAGCGGTACGATCTCTTCCGCCGGTACTTTGGAATTAAAGCTGGAGTATCGTCTGGGAAAGACTGTATTGGCACAACCCATTGTTAACGCAACATTCGTCGGAAACAAAGAATAATAAATTCATTGTGTGTATTGTCACCCGATACTCTCTGTTTTTATAACATTCTCATCTCTACACTATATTGAATGTCTTTCAAGCATAGGATTTTACTCTGCCTTGTTCTGTTTTCCTCGTCTTGCCTGTCCATCACGGCTCAAGACCAACTTACCGGCCGCATTCGGGGGAGTGTAACGGACGCCGCTTCGGGACAAGCGTTGCCGTATGCTCAGGTGATGGTGGCCGGCACCTCGCCTGTGGTCGGCACGCTGACCGATGGAATGGGGCGGTTCCAATTGCCCGAGCTACCGGTGGGGGAACGTTATACGCTACACATCAGCTACATGGGCTACGAGCCGGTCACCGCGCATCAGATAGCCATCACCTCGGCCAAGGAGACCATCCTGTCCATCTCTATGAAAGAGAGCATCCGGATGCTGAGCGAAGTGGTGGTGACACCCAAAGTAGACAAGAGTGTACCGCTCAACAACATGACGCTCACCGGGGCGCGCTTAGTCAGCATCGAAGAGGCAAGCCGCTTTGCCGGAGGCATCGACGACCCGGGACGCCTGATGAGTTCGTTTGCCGGTGTGGCTTCGAACGGGACGGCCAACAACGACATCACCATCCGGGGCAACTCTCCCCAGTTCCTGCAATGGAAGCTGGAAGGGGTAGAAATCCCCAATCCCAACCATTTCCCCGAAAGCATCGGCGTGGGGGGCGGCATCCTCACGGCATTCAGCACCAACGTCATGGCCAATTCGGACTTCTACACCGGCGCCTTCCCCGCCGAATACGACAATGCGCTGGCCGGCGTGTTCGACATGAAGCTGCGCACGGGCAACAACCAGCACCACGAGCACGCGGTACAGATAGGTACACTGGGGGTGGAGCTTTCCACCGAAGGGCCTTTTGGCTCGGAGCCGAAAGCGTCGGCCTATCCCGGCTTGTACGACAAGATGCAGTACGTCGAACCGCCTGCCGACAACAAGGCTTCTTACCTCGTCAACTACCGCGCCTCGACGCTAAGCCTCAGCGCCGCCATGCTGGGCGGAGTGCTCGAAGAGGTGGCGGGGATGCGCTACCAGGACTGGACTTACAAGCTGAACTTCCCCACACGCCGGGCGGGTACCTTTACGCTGTGGGGCATCGGCACTTACGACGACTACGACCAGCCATTGCCCGACGATATAGCCGCCACGCCCTATCTGCCCTATACCGACAAGGCGCACCAGACCCTGAATGTGGCAGGCTTAACCCACCGCATCTATCTCTCGCCGGGCAACTACCTGAACACCATCCTGACCTTCTGCAACACCACCAATCACCGGGTCATCGACTTGTACGACCTGAACGGGAACTGGGTGGCTCCAATGGCCGACATCCGACTGGACAACACCAACCTGATACTGCACAGCTTCTTCAACAGCAAAATCAGTGCGCGCCTCACCAACCGCTTCGGAGTGACCGCCACCCAACTGTGGTACGACAACGACATGAACATCATCCCCACCTTCCCCTACTCCAACGGCGAACCCATGCGGTCGATAGGCAAAGGCAGGGGAGGCAGCACGGTCTTTTCGGCCTTCAACCAGACCAATCTCCGCATAGACGACCGATGGAGCTTGCAAATGGGGATTAACGCCGGCTACTTCCGACTGAACAACGAGCTGACCATCGAACCGCGAGCGGCCCTGAAGTGGCAAACCACGCCCAACACGTCGCTGGCCGTGGCCTACGGCCTGCACAGCCGACGCGAGAACTTAGAATACTATTTTGTGGAGCATCCGCAGCGCCACACCTACCCCAACAAGCACCTGAAGCAGGCCAAGGCACACCACTTGGTGCTGACCGCCGATTGGAACATCGGCGAGAACCTGCACTTCAAAGCCGAACCGTACTATCAGGAGCTATTCGATGTGCCCGTGGAGGCCGACACACCTTTCTCCATCATCAATCAACGCAACTTCTGGATGACTTCGCTGCTGGTGAACACCGGCAGGGGGCGCAACTACGGCATCGACCTGACCTTGGAACGCTACCTGCTCGGCGGCTATTACTACCTCATTACCGCTTCGTTGTTCGATTCGCGCTATCGGGGCGGCGACGGCCGGTGGCGCAACACCGCGCTGAACCGCCGCTACGTCACCAATGTGCTGGGCGGCAAGGAGTGGTTTGTAGGCCAAACCCGCCGGAATGTGCTGGGGGTCAACCTACGCTTCAACTTCATGGGGGGCGACTACTACACACCGTTCGACCACGAGCTGTCCGTAGCCGAAAAGCGACCCGTGGAAGACACGTCGCAAACGATGGCGTTGCGGCACAAACCCGTGTTCGTGGCCCATGCCGGCATCAACTTCAAGATGAACCGCCGCCACTGCACCCACGAGATAGCTTTTAAGATTATCAACGCCACCGGTCATGCCGACCACTACGGCTACAACTACAACTTCATCCGCCAAAAGGTCAGCGAGATAAAGGCGCGCATCATCATCCCCAATGTCTACTATAAGATTGCCTTCTGACCTTACCGCACGGCATTCAGCATCTCTTCCGGCACATTCTCGTGGTTGCCTACGCGCAGAAACACCTTCTTCAGCGCCTCGAAGCTGTGGATGGGGCGTTCGATGTCGTAAGGGATAGGCATCCGGCTGAAGGTCTGGAAGTAGAGCAGACAGGCATCTTTCCACCACACGGCATCGCGCGTCTGTATGCGCAGCTTGGC
>JAISHB010000122.1 GCA_031262785.1 Prevotellaceae bacterium | reverse complement strand
AACACATCACCGGCGTAGACCGCGACAATGCCAACCGGAAGATGAAAGGGGGGTAGACTGCCTGGATGGCAGCGGTTGGGAAAAAAAGCCTGAAGGCGGCAGCCTTCGGGCTTTTATGCTGAAATAGAAATATAAAGTCTGCATCCTTCCGATTTTTATTCCCCAAAAAAGGTCTGAGGGCGGCAGCCCTCCGATTTTTATTCCCAAATGAAGGTTTGCGGGCGGCATCCTTCCGATTTCTATTCCCAAACAAAAATCTAAAGGCTGCCGCCTTTCGATTTTCCTGCCGAAATAACGGCCTGCAGGCTACAACCTTCCGATTTTTATTCCCCAAAAAAAGTTTTTTGCGCAAAAAACTGAGGTTTTCTGTAACCTTTTTCGGTGGTGCGTTGTTATACTCTCGGTCGTTGCGAAAAGAACACGACACCCTTCGGGCAGACTTCTCGCTATGACAACTAATTATTCACAATTCAAACATTTTATTGGTATGAAAAAATTCATAGGTATTACACTGGGAAAGTTTAATCGGGGCGCTTACTTCGATTTCATGACAAAAATTTATGCGCTGCTGGCGGCCAATCCGCAGATTGCCAAGAAAGCAGCCGCACTGTTGGCACTTTTTGCCGCGGCCATCGCCCAGGTGGACGCCGCCCTGGCCATTAAGCGCAAAAGTGAGTATACCGCCGAGATTGCCGAGCTGAATGTGCAGCGTCATGCCTTACTCGCCGCCCTGAAAGCGGCCGTCCGGGGATTCTTACACATTGCCTCCACCCAGAAGGAGGCCACCGAGTTGGGGCAACTCTTTAAAGACTACGGCATTCGGCGCAAGATGCAACTCAATCAGGCTACCGGCTTGTTCTCCAACCTGATTGCCGACCTCGAGGGCGAATTCGCCCCCTCCATCAAGAAGATGAATCTGCAAACCTTCGTTACCAACCTCAAAACGGCGAACACCCAGCTGCAACAGCTCAGTGAAGAGCGGTTGGACGACTACAACGCCAACGGCACCGCCCGTCTGGTGGAGGCACGCAAGAATGCCGATGCCGCCTATCGCCAAGTCCTCGACTACGTGGAGGCGCTGGTTCAGGTAGAAGGGGAGACGAACTATGCCGCCACGATTGATCGGGTAAATACCGAAATCAAGCATTTCAAACAGGATGCCCTCGGCGACAAAGTAAAAGATAAAATTCCCGGCACCGGCGGCGACGGCCAAGGTGGCGACGACGGGGAGGAGGAACCTCCCCAGGGATGACCCACATCTGGTGGGTCGCACCGGTTCGGGTGTCGTGGAATCGGTTCAAAAAAGAGGGGGTGCCTTTGCGGCACCCCTTTTTTTTGGAAAAAAAACTTGCCTTATCCTATTTTAACCTATCTTTGCGGTGCCGATTATGGGTTTAATTAACAAAGTATTAATCTACAAGTATCCACTATTTATGAAAAACTGGTTCTCTATTCTTATTTTAGTGATTGGATTGCTCCTGCCTGCTGCCGTGCAAGCCCAATACTTGCGTACCTCCTATTTTATGGACGGCACGAGTGCGCGTATGCAACTCAATCCTGCGTTGCAACCCCGTCGGGGTTATTTTAATCTACCGGTGATTGGTTCGACCACCGCCGAGGCCTCTTCCAACGCGCTGGGCGTGCGCGACATCTACGACATCTTGGATTCGTCGGGCGATTTCTATTCCGACCCTTCATTCCTGAGTAAATTGAAAACGGACAATTCCCTGAATGTAAACCTCGCCACCGATCTGTTGGCGCTCGGATGGCATAAGGGCAAGAACTTCTGGTCGATAAACGCCACGGTTCGTGCCGATATCGAAGCCTCCATTCCCCGAACGATGTTCGACTTCTTAAATGAAGTGAGCGCCGATAATTTCAGCTGGGCAAATACCGAATTCGACATCAAAAACCAATCGGTGCGCGTAAATGCCTACACCGAAATCGGGATTGGCTACTCGCGGATGCTGGGAAAAAATGTCTCCATCGGCATCCGCCCCAAATTATTGCTGGGTATGGGCAATATCGACCTGAAACTCAACCGTATTCACATGCGCAGCAAAGAGGCGGGCGTGGACTCGGAATTTGAGTTGAACACCGATGCCACCATGGAGAGTTCGGTCAAAGGATTGGAGCTGGACGAAGATGAAGCGGGCTACATCCGCGACATCGAATACAAAAATCCCGGCATCGCCGGCTATGGCGGCGGAATAGATTTGGGACTCAGCGTGACGCTGCTCAAACGCCTGAGCCTGTCGGCCTCGCTGATCGATTTGGGTTTCATCAGCTGGTCGAAGTCGAGCACCCAAATAGCCCAATCGGACAAGAGTAAGTATATTAATAAGGAGAACTGGAGCGAAACCCCCGACCCGCTCGACTTCGATCTGTACGGATTGCAGGAAACCGAAGCGAAGTCGCGTTCCACTTCTCTGTCACCCACGTTGGTGTTGGGCGGTGAATATGCTTTTTTGCCGGGCAATAAGCTGAGCGCGGGCATCCTTTCGACCACCCGCCTGGGACAATTGAAAAACTACTCCGAACTTACGCTTTCGGCCGCCTGGCGACCCAACACGCTCGTCAATGCGGCACTGAGTTATTCGATGCTGCAAGGAGGAGAGACGTTTGGTTTTGCCTGTAAGATTGGCCCGTTGATGTTGGGTACCGATTATATCTTCTTGGGCAACAACAGCAAGCATGTGAATGCGCACATCGGACTCTGCATTCCGCTGGGAAAGAAACGGACGTCGGAGGATTGAGCCTATCGGCCTGACAAATAGATAGCATAGCTATTCACACTGAATAGAAATGCTATCTATTTGCATTTCTTTCGCCTTTTTGAGGGGATTGTTTTTTTGGATTAATCTGATGATTCGGTAGGGAAAAGTTATCTTTGCAGCCAGAAAACAAATAGCATTTATTGTTATAACGAATCGTTGTTATTTAGAATCATGTCTAAATAACAACCAAAATCAAACATTCTCTTGCTTTGCATCGCTATTTTGAGTTATTTTGCATGTTCAATGCTGTATGAATGGAATCAATGGTTAGCAAATCAAGCGAAAACATTAACGCCGCCAAGTTGTTAATAAGCAATAACATGTATTCAGCATCTGTGCATTGCGCTTATTACTCCAGCTTTCAGTACACTAAATATATACTGTCTGAATATGTAGGGATAAATTATCAACAACAGCAAAACGTATGTAGAGATAAGGATTCTCATAAAGTAATCTACGGAATGATGTGTGATAAATTAATTGATGATATAGTTGCATCCAATATATATCAGGGGCACTATAAAAATTTGAAAAGATTACGCATCAAAGCAGACTACGGTACTTATGCAATTAATAAGGAAGAAGCAAAGCAATCATTACGCAAAGCAGAAGCATTAAATCAATTACTCCATAACAAATATGAGCATAAATAAGAGTGCCGCAAACTTTATCATTTCAAGACTGAAAGAAATGGCAAACGAAGTTGAGAATATACGGATTAGATATTCTTACGATGATATTGCAGGCTTTCATGTGATTGAAGTGGCTCCAAGTAGCATAAGATATGATGCCCATCCCTATATCGAGATGGAGGCCGCCTTATGGAAAGATTTCGCAAAAAACTATCCAAACGAAGAAATTAGTATTGACGAATTTGACGATCTGAATGATGTCAATGAAATGCTGTATAAAAACACGCAATCATTGGAAGAGATGCCGTTGATCAACGACGTCGTCATCCCATTTAGTTTGCAAATTGATAATGCCATTTCTAATTCTAATTTTAAAACCGCAGCATAATGGAAGCGCCGGTAGCACAATTCAGATTTGTAGGTTACAAGATACTCGAATCAAACGTGTCTTTGACCGAAGATGTTACGTTGTTTCAAAATTTGAAAATCAATATTGAACAGCAAAACGGAGGAGAATCAGAAGAAAACAGGTACAAGCACATCATTGCCGTCACCATAAAAGATGAATCCGATAGTGTAAAAATATACGTAAAAATGGTCGGTTTATTTGGTTATGATAAGGGCATAGACGAAAGCACAAAAAAGAATTTCTTCAATGGAAACGCTCCTGCAATACTGTTCCCTTATATTAGGGCTTATATTTCTGCGTTGACATCACTCTCGGGCATACCCACAATCATACTTCCAACCCTCAATTTGGCGAAAATGTTATAATAAATTTGTGGCTGTGTATATTTACACAAGCTCTCCCCATGCAGTATATCGCAATAGTATTTTTTCAACCGAACTTTCGATTGGTCCGAAACTATCCAATACGAAAAAAACGAGGCTAATATTTCTACAATATCTGTGTAAACGAATATATAGTTACCTAAAATTAATACATTTGCACCGATAAGAAAACTACTACCATGAAATTAATTGCAGAAAGTGGTTCTACGCGCACCGAATGGGCCTTGGTCGAAGATGCTCATCTGGTGCAGCGCGTATTTACCGAAGGATTGAATCCTTTTTTCCAGACACGACGCGAAATAAGTCGGAGTGTTCGATTGGGGCTGCCCGACATTTTTTTTAAAAAGAAACTGGAACAAGTCTATTATTACGGCGCCGGATGCAGCTCGTTCGAGAAGAAGAAGATTATCGGCGCCTCGTTGGTGGCACAGTTCAAAGCTCCGATTCAAGTGGAGAGCGATTTGTTAGCCGCCGCCCGCGGTTTGTTTGTTTGCCGGCCGGGAATAGCCTGCATCTTGGGGACGGGTTCCAATTCGTGCTTCTACGACGGGAAAATGATTGTGCGTAACGTTCGTTCGGGCGGCTACATCCTGGGCGACGAGGGAAGCGGGGCTGCTTTGGGTAAACTTTTCCTTTCGGACATCATCAAAGGCATCGCTCCCAAGGAGATGATGAACGCCTATTTCGATAAGTTCCATCTTTCGCCCAACGATGTGATGGAATCGGTCTACGGTCGTCCTTTCCCCAACCGCTTTTTGTCTACCATCTCCTATTTTTTGAAGGACTATTTGGACAATGAATATGTCTACGGGTTGCTGACCAGCAATTTCCGCAGCTTTTTTGTCCGCAACGTGTGTCAGTACGATTATAAAAGCTACCCGATCCGTTTCATGGGGTCGTTGGCGTATGCTTTTGCCCCCATTCTTCGTGAAATCGCCGCCGAGTTTGACATAGCCTTGCAAGGCATCGAAGAGACGCCGATGAACGGATTGATAGAATTCCACGCCCTGAACATCGAGGAGCCGTAACCGGGAGCATCCGTTAGGGGCGTTGGCTAAACTCACACCCGCAATAGAGCTGGTTGTAGAAACCGTGCGCCCGGAGCAACTCGTTTCGTCGTTCTTGCAGGCCGCCTTTGCGCCAGTTCTGTTCCCAGAACAGCGTGGGGGGATGATGAAGGGCTGCTTCCCGTCCGGCTTGGTTGATTTGTTCCAGGTTTTTCCATCGCGACGAGGCCAGGGTGGTGGTAAACAGCCTAAAACCGTGTGCGGCCGCATAACTTGCGGTAGCCCTCAGCCGAACCTCGAAGCAAAGGCGGCAGCGGTGTCCCCGTTCGGGCGCATTTTCAAAGCCCTTCACGGCGCCCCGCCACCGGTCGTGGTCGTAATCGGCATCGATCACCTCGAGGTGTTGGCCGACGGCGAAGCCGGTGAGTTCGGTCTTCCGCTTTTCATACTCCTGGTGCGGAAAAATATTCGGGTTGTAGTAATAGAGCGTCGGGCGAATGCCGTTATCCAACAAACATTCCACGATGGCCGAAGAACAGGGCGCGCAACAGCAGTGCAGCAACACCTGTTCTTCGTTTAAAGGCGGGACGAGACGCAGCATCGTCACACCTTGAGCTTGATATGCAGCTTCACCAATCCTCCGGCGAGCAACACCAGCAGCAAGGAGAAGCACAGCGAACGCAACAACCCCGGCACGCCGGCACTGAGCAGCGCCGGATAGTGCAATCCCAGCAATTCCCAAACGGCATACCACGCATACGAGAGGATGTAACAGGTGAGTGTGGCGGTTCCCGCCGGTTTGATTAAATCAAACCACGCTGCTCTCTTGCGCACATCGGTGAGCCAATAGAACAGACCGAACAGGGGGAAGAAGGCGGCCAGACAGAAGAACAGCCAGCTGGGTGTGGCCAATATCTTGGAAATAATCCAAAAAGGATGCGCCGCCCAAGCCAACAGCAACATACCCAAGCCCAAGGCGCAGAGAATAGCGACAAATTTCTTCCACGAACGGTGCGCGTACCGTTGCATCAAGATGGAAACCAGCACGCCCGACATGCCCAAGGCGTGATGCGTCCATCCGCCCGGCACAAAAGGTAGCAGTACGGCGCGCAGGCTATATGTTTCGGGAATCAGCGAAGAGCTGTTCAGCACGGCAAGCAGGATGAACGCCGCCCAAACCATCAGGGTCTTGCGTAAACTCTCGCGGGTGAAAAGATAGGTCACGGCGCACACGGCGTAGGTCCATCCGATCAAGCCGAGGATGCCCCACCATCCGGTGTGGAACGGTTTGCCGTGCATATCTTTGTAAAGCACCAAGCCGGCCAACAAAAGTAGACCGACGGTCTTAAGCACCGGAACGAAGTAACGGTAATATCCCTGCGGATGACGTGGATAAACTCCCCAGAGAAGGAAGAATCCTACCACCATCAACAGCAGGAACCAGGCGTGCGACAATCCGTCGGGCACGCCGCCGCTGTTCAGCGAGAAGAGACCCATCAACACCAGCGCCACGGTGCGCCAGAAGATGTGTCCGACTACTTGCAGGGTGCTGTCGCCTTTGCGGTAGCGATTTTGAATGGCAAATGACACCGACATGCCCATGCAAAACAAGAAGGCAGGGAAAATGGTGTCGGCAAAACCCATCAGGTCTTCGTTCATATCGGCATGGTTCAGCCAAGCGGGAATATTCCTTAATCCGGGAATGTCGTTGACAAACAGCATCAGGAACATGGTCAGGGCGCGGAAAACATCTACGGCAGCTACCCGACCGAGGGTGAGTTGTTCTTTCATATAAATACGGATATGGTTTATACGGCAGGCATCTCGGTGATGCTTCCGTAGCGGTGATATTCAAAGGCTATGCTTTGTTCTTTGATGTAGTGAATCAGCTCGATGCGTCCCTCCTTTACCGGCCGGGCGGTGGCAATGTATTTATCCATGCGGGCGGCGGCGGCATACATTTCCAACGGAATGGCAGCGGTGCAGGTGCGGATGCGTTCGTAGGCTTGCATACCGGGCAAAAACTGTTCGAGACTCTCGGCGCGCACTGCACAACCGGTAGCCGTGAGTTCGGGGACAAACATCCAGCCCACGGGCACACTGATGGTCAGCGGCGTTTTGCACAGGCGGGCGGCAAAGATAATTCGCTCGGCATCTTCCAGGGTATCGTTCTCGAACAAGCGCAGTATCATCCCTTTTTCGAGCGGAAGATAGCGGAAGAGATTTTGCTCGCCGTGCAATCCGTTCCAGTCGCGTGCCCATTTAAACTCCTGTTCGTAGGCTTGCTGATAACTTTGCCGATAGTCCAGCGTGCTGTCGGCGCGGTCGGTGATTTCTACCAAGCAAGTGCAGTAGTTGGGACCGCCGGCCTTGATGCCTCCGCCGAAGGCCGAGAGCTTCATGCCGCCGAAAGGTTGTCGGTTCACGATGGCGCCTGTGATGCCGCGGTTGATATAGAGATTGCCTGCCAATACCGAATCACGCCACCGCTTTTGTTCGGCCTCGTCCAAACTTTGCAAGCCCGAGGTCAGGCCGTAATCCAGACTGTTGACCCAGTCGATGCCCTCTTGCAGGTCTTTGATGCAAGCCACACTCAACATCGGGCCGAACAGCTCGTTGCGGAACGAAAAGTTCTGCGGACGCACGCCCCACTTGATGGTGGGCGCTAAGATATAGTGGTGTTTGTCGAGGAAACGGGGGGGTACCAACCACGATTCGCCCGCCTCGAGTGTGAACGATTGCAAGAGTTTCTCATTTTGGTTGGTAATAAGCGGCCCCACCACGTTGCCGGCGTTCCATACGCTGCCGGTTTTCATACTGGTGGCGGCATCGACTAATTTTGCTTGAAAGTGAAGGTCGTAGTAGACCGATTCTTCCACCAACAGCAGCGAGCAGGCCGAACATTTCTGTCCGGCATTGCCGAAAGCCGAAGTTACGATGTTCTGGATGGCATGGTCACGGTCGCCCGAGGCAGTGAGGATGATGGCGTTCTTGCCGCCGGTCTCGGCCGAGAGCGGGGTGGACGGATTGGCGCGGGCAATGTGTTGCGCCGTGTCGGTTCCGCCCGTAAGGATGATGTGTTGGATAGCCGTATCGGTGGTAAGCACTTGCAGGGCTTCGCGGTCGGTGATAATCACTTGCAACGCCTCACGCGGTACGCCGGCCTCCCAAAAAGCACGGGCAAACAACCAAGCCACGGGCGCGGCCACGGTGGCCGGTTTGAGAATCACCGTATTCCCGCCGGCCAATGCAGCCACGATGCCTCCCACGGGAATCGCGCAAGGGAAATTCCACGGCGAAATGACCAGAACGGTTCCTTTGGGACGAATCTCCACGCCCTCGAGGGCGGCAAAGCGTTTCATAGCCGTGGTGTAGAAGCGGGCGTAGTCTACGGCTTCGGAAACCTCCACGTCACCTTCGACCACCGTCTTGCCGGTGACGGCACACATGCAGCCGATGAGGTCGCCGCGCAGGTCGGAAAGTCGATTGGCTGCTTCGTACATGATGCGATGTCGTTCTTCCAGTGTGGTGTGGCGCCAACCCGACGGATCTTTTTGGGCAATCTCGAGGATGCGGCGCACCTGCTCGACGTTCGCTTGCGACATCTCGCAGATGCAAACCTCGTCGTCCTGGCAACGGTCGAGATAGCGGTGACGCTTTTCGCACAACACCTCTTGGGCGCCAATCTGCAACGGAATCAGGGTGGGCGCATCGGCTGCCGATTTCTTCCATTTGCCAAAGATGCTGCGTACCCACGCTTGATTTTGCGGCAGGTCGAAGTCGGTGTCGGCCTCGTTCTTCATTTCGTCGGCCGGGGGCACAGGCGGGTAGGGTTGCCGGCGGTCTTGCGTGCGGAACGCTTCGTGGGGCACTTGTTCCTTCAATCGATAGGCCTCTTCAAACTGATGTTGCAGGAACTCCCACGTCTGGGTGCCCGGCTTGAGGTTGAACGAGTGGGTGAGGAAATTGTCGGGCGCCGTGTTTTCGTCCATGCGGCGCACCAAGTACGAGACGGCGTTCAGAAAATGCTCGTCTTTGACCACGGGAGCATACAAAATGACATGATTGCCCAGCATAGTTTGTGCGCGCCACAAATGGTCGGCCATGCCTTCGAGCATCTCAAAGGTCATCCATTGTCCGCTGCCCAACTTTTGACTTAGCAAATAGGCATAGGCAATGGAGAAAAGATTGTGCGAGGCCACGCCCACGTGCAGCACTTGCGCATTTTCGGGCAACAAACCCCGATCGAGTATGTGCAGGTAGTTGGCGTCGACCAACGTTTTGTTAGGCAAGATGGGATTAGGCCATCCGCGCAACGACGAGGTCACGGTCTCCATCTCCAGATTGGCTCCTTTGACCAAACGCATCTTCAGCGGTGCGCCTCCGTCGGCCACGCGTGCTTTGGCAAACTCCAGCAGCTCGGTTTGAAATCCGTAGGCGTCGGGCAGATATGCTTGTATCACAATGCCGGCCGTGTAGTGTTTAAACTCGGGCAAGGCAAGCACCTCTTTAAAGAGGCGCAAGGTGAAGTGAGCATCTTTATACTCCTCCATGTCGAGATTGACAAATTTGGCACGTTTCTCGCCTTTGGCGTTGAGGTAGGGGTGGTCGATGGCTTTGCGGTACAACTCGCTCATGCGGCGCACCAGTTCGGGAAAGCTCTCCTCGTAGTTCAGCGCATGTGTTTGCGCGTAGATGCCCGATATTTTCACCGAGATGTAGTTGATGTCGGGCGCTTCGAGCGCTTCGAGGTAGTGATGATAGCGGTTATCGGCCTCGTTGTTGCCAAGTACCACCTCGCCCAGCAGGTTGACGTTCTGCCCGATGTGTTGGCGCGAGCGCTGTGCCAAGTGTCGGGTCAGTTTGGGGCGTGCTTCGTCCAGAATCACCTTGGAGGTATCTTTTCGCAGCCGGTATTTAATGATGGGCACGGCCACAAAATCGAAATAATGCCCGAAAGCCTGATAGAGTTTAAACAGAAAAGCGTCGCGGCGATTCAAGAACTTGGGAATGCCGTAGCGGTCGATGAGTGTTTTGATGCGGGTGGCCAGTTTGTGGCGATCCCTGATTTGCGAGGATTCGTCGAGCATCTTCACCAGAAACTTTTTGTCTTGGGGGTGTTGCACCATCACGGCATATTTTTGCTGTTCCTTTCGCTCTTCGTCGGTGATGGTCTCTTCGCACGTGTTGTATAGCTTCAGTACCCACTCTTGTACTTCCGCTACAGTAGGTTCTTTGTACTTTTCCATGTTCATTATCCCGGGTATTGTTTAAAAGGTTTATAAATATGCGCAAATGTACAATAAATGTTTGAGTATGAAAGAGATGATACCAAGAAAAATCCGGCGCTTGTTTGGCGTTTTGAAAAATTTGATTGACCTTTGTTAGCAACTTTTCAACTCCTCAAATATTGCCATGAAAAAGAACCTCTTATGGACCCTCCTCGTAGGCAACGTCCTTACCCTGTCGGCACAACCGCTCTCCGACAGCATCGCCTCCAGCTTCCATCTCTTGGAACAAATCCCCCAGGAGAAACTCTATTTGCATTTAGACAAACCCTACTACAGCGCCGGTGAAAAGCTCTGGTTCAAGGGCTACTTGGTGAATGCTACCACGCATCAGGAAGATCTTCCGGACAACTATATCCTTGCTGAATTAATTAACCAGTCGGATTCGGTCATCCTGCGTAAGAAGATTCGGAAAGATACATTGGGTGTGTTCAGCAATGCCTTTGAATTGCCTCCCACCCTGCCTGCCGGCAACTACTATTTGCGTGCCTACACCGATTATATGCGCAACGTGGGTAACGATTTCTTTTATTCCCGCAATCTGAAAATCGGAAATCCGCTGGTCAACGACATTCAAACCTCCATTCAATACCTCGAGAAAGAGGCGTTGCAATACACCGCCGAAATCACCTTTAAAGACGATAAGCAGAAACCGCTTTCGGGCATTGAAATGCGCTATCGATATAGTTTGAATGAAGGTGAACCCAAACGCGGACGGGTAAAAACCGACAAGCAGGGACGGGTAACGATTCCGCTGGCCAACATTACCGTTCCGGCCAAACGCCGCTTGGATGTGGAGTTCGACGATCTGGTGTATATGTTCAAGCAAACCTTTTATCCGCCGACCGTTAGCAAGCAGTTTGACGTAACCTTCTTTCCCGAAGGTGGTGCGCTCCTGGCTGTGAAAGGACAACGCATTGCCTTTAAAGCACAAGGCTCCGACGGCTATTCCAGAGCCGTTTCCGGCACCGTGCTGAATGCTGCCGGTGACACCATCCTCAACTTTCAATCGGAGCACGACGGCATGGGCATGTTTACACTTCCACTTCCCAAGGCAGGCGAAACCTATTACGTGGATGCCACCTCAAATGAAGGAACCACCAAGCGGTTCCATCTCCCCAAGGTGGAAGCAAGTGGTGTTGTTCTTTCTCTTGCTTATAGTAAGAAGGCAATTTATTATGAAGTTCAGCAAACGGAAAACACCCCGTGGCAACCGTTGCTGCTGGTTGGCCATACCCGCGGCAAACTATCCGTACTTCATCCCATTGAAAAAGAAAACGTAAGTGGCATTGTCTTGACCGAACAGCTCCAAAGCGGCATCGCGCACTTTATGTTGGTAGACCAGCAAGGCAATGTTATCAGCGAGCGACTTTTATTTGTGCCCGACCAAGCACCGCATCAATTAAAGATAGCCACCGACAAACCCAGTTACGGTGCAAGAGAGAAGGTTACGCTTCAACTTTCAGCCAAAGACATTCATAACCTACCCGTGGAAGGCAACTTCTCCATTAGCATCACGAACCGGGCAACCGTACAGCCGGACAGCCTGGCGGATAACATCCTATCGAACTTGTTAGTAACCTCTGACCTGAAAGGCTACATCGAGAACCCGGGCTACTACTTCTTAAACCAAAACAGCAAGACCCTGCGCCATCTCGATTTAGTCATGATGACACACGGTTGGCGTCGCCATCACATCACCAACGTTGCGAAGATAGTTCCGCCTGCTATTAAATATTACATGGAGGAAGGACAGATAATTAGCGGTCGTGTGGATGGTCTTTGGGGCGGCGATGTCAAAGAAGGCATGGTGACGTTGCTCAATCCCCGGAACAAAGCTATTCTCACCGCCACCACCGACGACAAGGGGCGCTTTCTCTTCAGCACTTTCTTCCGCGACGGCAGTCCGTTTATGGTGCAGGCGCACACCCAGAAAGGCTCGGCAAAAGTGGGGATTGAAATGGACAGTCTCAGTTTTCCACAGCCGCAGCATAAGGGTGTTTTCAGCAAAGAGAATATAGTGGCCAAAGCCCCGAACTATTTGACTGCCGCTCGCGAACAATACTATATTGACGGCGGCGAACGGGTCTATAATTTGAAAGAGGTGTTGGTCACTGCCCGACGCAACAACATGAGCAGCCGAACTATTTATAGCGGTAGCGACCTCAGTACCCCCACCGTCACGGCAAAGGACATCGAACGGTCAGGAGCAGAAACAGCTCTTCAAGCAACCGTCATGCGATTGCCCGGACTAACCATTCAATCAGATGAATA